>JAEUJM010000018.1 GCA_016794585.1 Acidimicrobiales bacterium | reverse complement strand
TCGGCCGCGACGGGGCGCACCACCCCCTCGGCGAAGTCGTGGATCCACTGCTGGATCTGCTGGTGATCCTCGTTCAGCTCCAGCGAGAACTGGGACATGGCGCACACCTCTGCGGGTCGGTGAGAGAACGGAAACGCAAGTTACCCGTCGGTAACAAGACCACGGTAAACGCGCCGGCGGGGTCGCGCCAACCCCGGCGCCACGAGGGGCCGACGCCCTCGGGGCGCACCCGCCGCCGTCACCGGTCGGTTCACGGTCCGTGTTGCGGGATCTCACTGCGAGTGGTCAAGTCCCTGCCCTATCCTCCGATCATGACTGCACGGGCATCCGACCTTCATCGAACTGACGGGGTACCGAAACGTGCAGCACATGTCTCGCAGGATGGTTGCCATCCTGCTCTCGGGAGTGGTGGGGGCAGCCGCTCTCGTCGTTCCCAGCCTGGGCTCCATCGCTTCTGGCACTGAGTCCGGACCCACCTTCGCCAGTTCGCCCGATGCCGGGCTGACCGGCACCCCCATCGAGGCGTCCGGCACGGGCTGCTTCCTGCCCGCCACGACGACGGCGGGTGACGGGGTCATCGTCGACCTCCACACCACCGACGGCCCGGTGGTGGCCAGCGCCACCATCCCGGTGCGCTCGGACGGCCAGTGGAGCGGGGCCCTGGTCGTCCCCGCCGCCACGCCGGCGGCCGAGTACGTGCTCGCCGCCCGGTGCGTGTACCCCGGCTTCGACGAGTTCGACCCGGTGGTCTACGCCCCCCGCGCCTTCACGGTCACGGGCGAGGACGAGAACGCCCCCGCGGCCACGGGCTCGGCGCTCACCGCCGAGGCGGGAAGCATCGAGCCCCTGCCCCGCTACGACGGGCAGTCGACCTGCAGCCCCACCGAGAAGACCGGCACCAAGAAGCTCCGCACGATGGTCATGAACGCCTTCGGCGGCAGCAACATGGGCAGCGCCCGCGCCTGCAACATCGGCGGCACGTCCGAGCACAAGGAGGGCCGCGCCTGGGACTGGGGCATGAACGCGAACAGCAGTGCCGACCGGGCCAAGGTCCAGCGCCTGATGACCTGGCTGCTCGCCACCGACGCCTCCGGCAACCGCTACGCCATGGCCCGCCGCCTCGGGATCATGTACATCATCTGGAACCGCCAGATGTTCCGCCTCTACGACCCGGGCCGCGGCTGGACGTCGTACTCGGGCCCCAGCCCGCACACGGACCACGTGCACTTCAGCCTGACCCGGGCTGGCGGCGCCGGCACCACCAGCTTCTGGTCGGGCAGCTACCCCCGGCCGGGCGGCGGCGGCACCACCCCGACCACGACGCCGCCCCCGACGACCACGCCGCCGCCGACCACGCCGCCGAACCCCACGGTCCGCTCCGAGAAGGTGAACGTGGGCGGCACCTACGACGCACCGGTGAGCGGGGACTTCAACGGTGACGGCAACGCCGACGTGCTCTGGTACGGCGCCGGCAATCGGCCGGACTACCTCTGGTCGGGCAACGGCCGGGGCTTCACGGCCCGGGCCATCACGGTCCGAGGGACCTACCAGCCGCTCGTCGGCGACTTCAACGGCGACCGCCGCGACGACGTCCTGTGGTTCGGGCCCGGCGCCGCATCCGATTACCTCTGGCTCGGCAAGCCCGACGGCTCCTTCGCCGGCCGCGACATCAACGTCGGCCGCTCGTACGACCGCCCGATGGTCGGCAACTTCAACGGCGACCGCTACGACGACGTGTTCTGGTACCAGCCCGGGACCGGGTTCGACTACCTCTGGCACGGCACCGCCTACGGGTTCGCCGGCTCGAACATCAAGGCCAGCGGGGAGTACCGGGCCTTCACCGGCGACTTCGACGGTGACCGACGCGACGACATCTTCTGGTACGGCCCGGGCGAGGCTCTCGACTACCTCTGGTACGGCGACGCCGACGGCGGCTTCACCGGCCAGGGCATCAACGAGACCGGCGACACCACCCCGGTGGTCGGCGACTTCAACGACGACGGCGAGGACGACATCATCTGGTACGGCGTCGGGTCCCGCCCCGACGGCGCCTGGTACGGCCGTCCCGGTCGCACCTTCCACGCCGCCAACCTCACGGTCACCGGCAACTACGACGCCCCCTTGGCCGGCGACTACGACGGCAACGGCCACGACGACGTCATCTGGTACGGCCGCGGCGCCAAGCCCGACTACCTCTGGCGCTACTAGGCCGGCGCCTCAGCGGCGGAAACCATCGGTCGGCGGCGCCGGTCTGCGGCGTAAGGGCGGCGGCGTGCGGGCGGGGCGGCCGGCGCGACCCTCTCCTGTCCGGGAAAGTCGAAGGCGGCACCGGTCGGCGGTGAGCTGGGCTCCTCCGGCTGGGCGAAGGCACAGGCGGCTTCTCAAGGCGGCGCCGGCAGGGGGTCGACGGCGAGACGGCCCTCTCTGGTACAGCGGAAGTCGAAGGTGACACCGGTCGGCGGCGACTGGAGATCCTCCGGCTGGGCGAAAGGCCAAGGCGGCTTCTCAAGGCGGCGCCGACAGGGGGGTCGACGGCGAGACGGCCCACTCCAGCCCAGCAGAAGGTCGAAGGCGGCACCGGTCGACGGTGAGCTGGGCTCCTCCCGCTGAGCGAAAGGCAAAGGCGGCTTTTCAAGGCGGCGCCGGTCTCCTCGTCGCTCATCGGCGGGAGCGCGCCACGGGGTCTGCGAATTGCCGACCAGCGAGATCTCGGGTTCGACCGAGCAAGCCTGCGTCGGCCAGGCCTCCACGGCGGGCGCCACGCTGAGTGGCCGAACCTCGCCCGTTCGGCCCGGAATGGTCTTCTTTGGAGGAAATAGCTGTCGGATTCCGGGGGCTATTTCCTCCAATAGCCCTGCCGGTTCCTCCAATAGCCCTGCCGGCGGGGCGATCGGCCACGCCGAGTGAGATCGGGGCCAGCGCGAGCCTGCAACTGCGCCACCCACCGACCTGAGCGGACCCGAGACGGGCACCACGAACCGGCCCCGCCCCGCTCTTCGCGCCGGTGCCGTTCCATGGAGCGAGTGGCCCGCACCTTCGCCGCCTCGCCCGCACCTCGAGCACCGCCGACGTGAACGGACCCGAGACGGGCATCACGAACCGGCGCCGCCCCGTTCTTCGCGCCGTTGCCGTTCGCTGGGTCGAGTGGCCCGACCCTCCGGCGCCCCGCCCGCGTGTACGGCCCCCGAGATGTCCACCACGAACGGCACCGCCCCGCTGTTCACGCCGTTGCCCTTCAGTAGTGGATGTCGAAGGAGATCGGGAGGCGGCGCTCGGCCAGAAAGGTCGAGGCCTCAGGCGTGAGGTCTGGGCCACCCTGACCGTTGTCCGTCATCCAAAACACGAACACGTCCCAGGTGACGTCCTCCGTCGGCAGGGTGCGCCCTTCGAGCAGTTCCTCCAGCCACTGCAGGTGATCGGAGACTCGCAGCGACGTGACGTGGTCCATCGTCGAGAGCGACCAGAGGTGCTTGGTCGCCGCTGGCGCGTTTCCGCGGCCTCGCTCGCCCTTGACCCGCACCATCGTCGGCGGCACGCCGACCACCGCCGTGATCTCGTCGGCACTCATCGATGCGGAGAAACCTCGGAGCGAGAGGTAGGTCCGGGAACAACTCACGCCGCCGGCCGCCGACTGCCCGTCAGCGCCGCCTCAGCGGCGGACGACGGTGCCGTCGGGGGTGTCCTCGACGGTGAAGCCCGCCGCCTCGATCTCGCCTCGCAACCGGTCGGCCTCGGGCCAGTCCTTGGCCGCTCTCGCGGCATCGCGGGCCGTCGCCATCGCGGTGATCTCCTCGGGGAGACCGTCGTCCTGGGTGACGGGCTCCAGGCCCACGGCGGTGCAGATCTCGGCGATGTTGGCCCACGCCACCGCGGCGTCGTAGTCCCGGCCCTCGTCGAGGGCGGTGTTGGCGGCGCGTATCTGGTCGAAGAGCAGGCGGAACGCGCCGGGGGTGTTGAGGTCGTCGTCCATGAGATCCCGGAACTCGTCGAGCACCTCCTCGTCGGCGGGCCGGGGGGTGAGCTCGGCGGTCCGTCGGGCCACGTTGTCGAGGCGCTTGAGGGACGCGGCGGCGTCGGCGGCCGCCTCTCGGGTGACCTCGACCGGTGAGCGGTAGTGGGCGCGGAGGACGAGCAGGCGGTAGGCCCGCGGGTCCTCGGACTCGACCATGTCCAGCAGCGTCGTGAAGTTGCCGAGGGACTTCGACATCTTCTCCCCGCCCACCTCGACGAAGCCGTTGTGCACCCACAAGGAGGCGGACGTGCGACCGGCGGCGACCGCCTGGGCGCGCTCGTTCTCGTGGTGGGGGAAGGCGAGGTCCTGGCCACCACCGTGGAGGTCGAAGCCGTCGCCGAGCAGGTCGAGCGACATCACCACGCACTCGGTGTGCCACCCGGGACGGCCCGGGCCCCACGGGGAGGGCCAGGTGGGCTCGCCCGGCTTGGCCTTCTTCCAGAGCACGAAGTCGAGGGGCGTGCGCTTCTCCTCCCCCACCTCCACGCGGGCGCCCGAGCGCAGCGAATCGAGGGTCTGGCGGGCGAGCAGGCCGTAGTCGTCGACGTCCTCCACCGAGAAGTACACGCCGTCGCTCGTCTCGTAGGCGCTGCCGCGCTCGATCAGGCGCTCGATGAACTCGACCATGCGCTCGACGTAGGCGGTGGCGTGGGGGTCCTCGGTGGGGCGCTTGACGCCGATGGCGTCCATGGCCTCGTACCAGGTCTTCTCGCAGTCGATGGCGAGCTGCGCGGGGTCGACCCCGAGCTCGGCGGCCCGGTTGATGATGTTGTCGTCGATGTCGGTGATGTTCGAGACGTAGGTGACCTCGGAACCCGACCACTCGAGGTAGCGGCGCAGCACGTCGAACACCAGCGAGAAGCGCCCGTGGCCCAGATGCGGCGGGCCGTACACCGTCGGACCGCACACGTACATCGACACCTTGCCCTCCTCCTTCGGCTCGAAGGGGACGACTGCGCCGGAACCGGTGTCGAAGAGATGGAGCACGACCACTACCGTACGCTCCACCATGCCTGCGGAAGCACCGAGAAAACCGACGCTCGAAGGCCTCGAGGAGAAGTGGGCCGCCCGCTGGCGCGCCGACGGCACCTACGGCTTCGACCGCACGAAGACCCGCGACGAGATCTATTCGATCGACACCCCGCCCCCGACCGTGAGCGGGTCGCTGCACGTCGGGCACGTGTTCTCGTACACCCACACCGACCTCATCGCCCGCTACCAGCGCATGAAGGGCATGGAGGTCTTCTACCCCATGGGCTGGGACGACAACGGCCTGCCCACCGAGCGCCGCGTCCAGAACTACTACGGGGTCCGCGGCGACGCCCACCTCCCCTACGACCCCGACTTCACCCCGCCGGCCGAGCCGTCGAAGCAGCAGGTCGTCATCTCCCGCCAGAACTTCCTCGAGCTGTGCGACCAGCTCGTCCTCGAGGACGAGAAGGCCTTCGAGCACCTGTGGACCCACCTCGGGCTGTCGGTCGACTGGACCAACACCTACGCCACCATCGACGAGCAGTGCCGGCGGGTCAGCCAGCGGGCCTTCCTCCGCAACCTCGAACGCGGCGAGGCCTACACGGCCGAGGCGCCCTGCCTGTGGGACGTCAGCTTCCACACCGCCGTCGCCCAGGCCGAGCTCGAGGACCGCGAGCGGGCCGGCGCCTACCACCGCATCGCCTTCCACCGGCCCGACGGCCAGCCCGTCCACATCGAGACCACCCGCCCCGAGCTCCTGCCGGCGTGCGTCGCCCTCGTCGCCCACCCCGACGACGAGCGCTACCAGCCGCTGTTCGGCACCACCGTCACCACGCCACTGTTCGGCGTGGAGGTGCCCGTCCACCCCCACGAGCTGGCCGAGCCCGACAAGGGCTCCGGCATCGCCATGATCTGCACCTTCGGCGACCTCACCGACGTCATCTGGTGGCGCGAGCTCGACCTGCCCGTCCGGGCCGTGGTCGACCGCAACGGCCGCCTCTACGCCGACCCGCCCCCCGGGCTCGACGCCGACGAGGGCCGCGCCGCCTACGCCGAGCTGGCGGGCAAGACCATCAATCAGGCCCAGGCCCGCGTGGTCGAGCTGCTGGCCGAGTCGGGTGAGCTCGAGGGCGAGCCCCGGCCCATCACCCACGCGGTCAAGTTCTTCGAGAAGGGCGACCGCCCCCTCGAGATCGTCACCACCCGCCAGTGGTACATCCGCAACGGCGGCCGCGAGCCCGAGCTGCGCGACGCCCTCATCGCCCGCGGCGGCGAGCTGGCCTGGCACCCCGGGTACATGCAGGCCCGCTACGACAGCTGGGTCGAGGGCCTCAACGGCGACTGGCTCATCAGCCGCCAGCGCTTCCTCGGCCCGCCTATCCCGGTCTGGTACGAGATCGACGACGCCGGCGAGGTGCGCTACGACCGCATCATCACCCCGGACGAGGCCGCCCTCCCGGTCGACCCGCAGGCGCAGGCCGCGCCCGGCTACGACGAGTCCCAGCGTGACCAGCCCGGCGGCTTCGCCGCCGATCCCGACGTCATGGACACCTGGGCCACGTCGTCGTTGACGCCCCAGATCGTGTGCGGGTGGGGGGAGGACGACGACCTCTTTTCGCGCACGTTCCCCATGGACCTGCGCCCCCAGGGCCACGACATCATCCGCACCTGGCTGTTCTCGACGATGGTGCGCTCGCACTTCGAGTTCGGCACCGCGCCGTGGCGCCACGCCGCGCTGTCGGGGTGGATCCTCGACCCCGACCGCAAGAAGATGTCGAAGTCGAAGGGCAACGTCGTCACGCCCATGGCCAACCTCGAGCGCTTCGGCAGCGACGCCGTCCGCTACTGGGCCGCCAACGGCCGCCCCGGCACCGACACGGCCTTCGACGAGGGCCAGATGAAGGTCGGCCGGCGCCTCGCCATCAAGATCCTCAACGCCTCGAAGTTCGCCCTCGGCCTGGGCACGCCGCGCGAGGGAGAGCCGCCCGACCCGGTCCCGGCCGTCCCCGACGCCGACCCGGCCGCGGTCACCCAGGCCCTCGACCTCGCCATGCTCGCCCGACTGGGCGTCCTCGTCGACGAGGCCACCGCCGCGTTCGAGGGCTACGACTACGCCCGCGCCCTCGAGCGCACCGAGGCGTTCTTCTGGGCCTTCTGCGACGACTACCTCGAGCTGGTCAAGGGTCGGGCCTACGGCGCCCAGGGCCCCGAGGCCGCCGCCTCCGCCCGCGGTGCGCTCAACGTGGCGCTCTCCACCCTCTTGCGCCTGTTCGCCCCCTTCCTGCCCTTCGCCACCGAGGAGGTCTGGTCCTGGTGGCAGGACGGTGGATCCGTCCACCGGGCGCAGTGGCCGACCACCGACGACTTCCCGCCGGCGGCGTCCTCGGTCGACGCCGCCGTCTACGACGTGGCCGCGTCGGTCCTCGGCGAGATCCGCAAGGCCAAGACCGAGGCCGGCGTCAGCCTGCGGGCCGACGTCGAGTCCGCCGTCGTGCGCGACACGGCCGAGCGCCTCGCGCTGCTCGAGCCCGCCCTCGGCGACGTCCAGGAATCCGGCAACGTCGCCGCCCTCACCACCGAGGTCGCCGACGAGCCCTCGGTCGACGTCGTCCTCGCCCCCACCGGCGACAGCGACTGACGGGGTGGCCGTCCCGCACGCGGGCCGGCCACCTGGACAGCGGTCGCTCAGTCGGGTCGCCCGACGACGGCCGTCCAACCAAACGGTGACGTGACGGGCGGCGCGTCACCCCCGGTCGCGGGCGGCGTCCCGCACCCCGTTCGGAGCGCAGGACGCCGCCTCGACGGGCCTGAAGGTCAGCCGTCGCTGCGACCGCCGGACTGGTCCGAGCCGTCCACGCCGCCGGCGTCCACCCGGCCGCTCTCCGCTCCCCCGGTGGGGGTGCCACCCGGCTCATCCGGGCCGTCGACCTGGGTCGGTGCGCCGTTCGGGTCCGGGTTCGGGTTGGGCGGTTGGGTGACGTCGGGCGCCGGCGACAGCGGTGCGTCACTGGACGTGCCCGGTGGCGGCTGGGTCACGTCCGGTTGCGGGGACAGCGGTGCATCCGAGACGGTGCCGGGCGGCGGCTGCTCACCGTTGGCGCCGGCAACCGCGACCGTGAGGCCCACGGCCACTGCGGCGGCGGCGAGCGACGCCGCGAGCCACTTGGGGAAGCGCTTCAGCGCGCGGGGCGCCACGTCAGCAGACCACCACGAGCTGGAAGGCCCGGTCGACCAGCGCACCGGCGTCGGTCCGCACGGTGACGAAGACGGCTTCGACGTTCGCCGACCGGTCGGTCGCGCCGAGCACACCACCGGACGCGCCCCCGACACCGGCCTCACCCTGCGAGCCCACGAAGGCGCAACCCGAGATGTCGCGGCCGAAGTCGACCTCGTAGGTGCCGACGGCGCTGCGCGACGACGTGGCGGCGGCGCTGCTGCTGTTGGCCAGGGTGCCGTCGGCGTTCACCTGGGCGAAGAGCACACCGACGTCCTCGTTGGTCAGGCCGAAGTCGAGGACCTCGTCGGAGTCCACCGCGTTGGTGGCGATGTCGAACGTGGTGATCGAGTTGTCGATGATGTCCGCGTCGCCGTCGAGCTGGCCGACCTGGTTCGACTGGATGCTGTCCGTGGCGGCGATGTCGGTTCCGGTGATCTCCCCGTCGCGGATGTCGACGCTCTTGACCCCGTTGTCCTTGATGACGTTGGTCCCCAGGCTGTTCGGCTTGATGTCGACCTGTTGGATCGTCCCGTTCACGATGTCGGCGCTGGTGATGGTGGCGGCGGCGTAGGCCGTGCCCGTCGTCAACACCAGGAACACCGCCAGGCTCGACATGACGTTGGCGAAGGTGAGCTTCGCCTTGACTGCTCGTGCTGCCCGCATGCGCTTGGTCCTCTCTGTTCGTGAGTCGCCCCGCGCGCACCGTACTGCACGGTTACAGCCGACGCCTGTCTGTCACAATGCGGGCGTGCAGCGACTCTTCGCCGTCCTCCTCATGACCATCCTGGTCGCGGTCCTGGGCGTCGGTCTCGTCACCTGGCGCGCCGACGAGGCCGCCCGCGCGGACCGTCGGGAGCTCCTGTGCCTCGAGCGGGTGCAGGCCACCGCGGCCGCGGCGGCGCTGGTCCCGAACGTCGCCGTCGACGAGCAGGGCCGCCTCGACGCTGCCCGCACCCTGGGCGACCGGGTCGAGGCCTGCTGATCAGCGACCGCGGGGTCGCACCGTCACGCCGAGGACCCGGCGACGCCAGGTGTGCGAGCCCGCCGTCACGTCAGCAGACCACCACGAGCTGGAACGGCCGGTCCGCAAACGCGCCTGCTGAGTCCCCGGTGCCGACGAACACGGCCTGGACGCTCACGGCCCGGTCGGCCACGTTGATCGACCCCGTCGCCGACCCGGTGCCCGACGGACCGATGGTTGCCGTGAAGGCGCACGCTGAGACATCGCGGCCGAAGTCGACCGAGTACTGCCCGGCTCCCAGCCTGACCGCGGAGACCCCTCCACCACTGCTGTTGTCCAGGGTCCCGTTGGCCGCGACCTGGGCGAAGAGCACGCCGACGTCCTGGTTGCTCAGGCCGAAGTCGAGGACCTCGGCGGAGCCGACGCCGCCGGTGGCGATCTCCTCGGTGCCGACCGAGTTGGGCGCGGTCTCGTCGCCCGTGACCGAGTCGGTGGCGAGGTCGACGTCGTCGATCGACTGATCGAGCACGTCGGCACTGGTCACGTTCCCGTCGCGGATGTCCTGGGTCTTGACCCCGCCGTCCTTGATCGCCCTGGTACCCAGGCTGTTCGCGGCCACGTCCGCCTGCACGATCGTGCCGTTGACGATGTCGGCGCTCGTGATGGTCGCCGCGGCGTACGCGGTCCCCGTGGTGAGCGCCACTGCCAGCGCCAGCGTCGCGGTGACGTTGGCGTACGTGATCCGCGAGCGCGCGGCCTTGAAGAACGACATGTCCACCCTCCTGTGTCGGTGCCCATCCCGTCGGCGGCCGGACGCCGACTCTGAGCGATGGACCGCTACAGCCGCCGACGGCCCAAGCGCCGACGGGACTCGAGGCTCACCCGTCCAGAGCGACCAGGTGGGCAGGCTCGGCGCTGGGGCCGAGCCAGAGGACACCGGCCGCGCCGTCGTCCGGGAGGGGGACGGTGGCGGTGAGGGTCTCGCCGGGGGCCAGGCGGACCTTGGTGAAGCCCCGCAGGGTGCGCAGGGCCCGGGGCTCGGTGCCGAGCGCCTCCGATCGGTAGAGCTGCACGACCTCGACGCCGGGGCGGTCGCCGGTGTTGGTGAGGGCGACCCGCACCTCGCCGCCCGCCACCTCGGGCTCGCCCCACTCGATGGTCGTGTAGCCGAGGCCGTGGCCGAAGGCGAAGGCCGGGTGGGTGCCGTCGGCCTCGAACTTCCGGTACCCGTGGAGGGGTCCGTAGACGATCTTGCGGGTGAAGCGCTTGAACGGCGGGAGGTCGGCCGCCGACACGGGCCAGGAGCAGGGCAGGCGGCCACCGGGCACCTCGTCGCCGAAGAGGACGTCCGCGACCGCGGCACCGCCCTCCATGCCGGCGTACCAGGCCATCACCATGGCGCCGACCTGCGTGCGCCAGGCCTCGGTGACGAAGACCGAGCCGCCGTAGAGCACCACCGCGGTGCGGGCATTGGCCCGGGCGACCCGCTGGACGAGGGCCTCGTCGGCGGGGCGGAGGGTGAGGCGCTTGCGGTCGCCGCCGTCCTTGCCGATCCACTCGCCCTCGTCACGGAAGGTGTTGCCCACTGCCAGCACGACCACGTCGCACCGCTCCGCCAGGGCCGCCGCAGCGTCGAGGTCCGACCCGTCGTCATGCTCGATGGTCACGCCATGGCGCTCGCCGGCGCCGCGCAGGCCGTCGAGCAGGGTGACCACCTCGGGGGCCCGCACCCGGCTGGAGCCGAGGTCGCCGGTGTTGGCGATGGTGGCCAGCTTGCCGATGACCGCGACCGAGGTGATCCGGCTCAGGTCGAGGGGCAGGAGCCCGTCGTTCTGGAGCAGCACGGTGCCGGCGACCGCCGCCTCACGGGCCAGCGCCCGGTGCGCGGGGGAGGCCACCGACTCGGCGACGTACCGCTCGGGCTCTCCCCGTGCGGCCTGCCGGTCCTGCTGGTGGAGCAGGCGGCCGGCGGCGTCGACCAGGCGGGCGCGGTCGAGGCGACCGCCCCGGAGCGCCCGGCCCAGGTTCTTGAAGCGCCACCCGAAGGGCATCTCGACGTCGAGGCCGGCCTCGAAGCAGGCGAGGGCGCTCCCGCGCACGCCGAAGGTGAAGTCCGAGACCACGAAGCCGTCGAAGTCCCAATCGCCCTTCAGCACCTCGGTGAGCAGGTGGTGGTGGCCGCCGCACCACTCGCCGTTCACCTTGTTGTAGGCGGACATGACCGATGCGGCGCCCTCGTCCACGCACTTCTGGAAGTGCGGCAGGTAGAGGTCGCGCAGATCGGCCTCGTCGATCTTCACGTCGACCCAGAACCGCGAGTTCTCCATCGAGTTGCAGGCGTAGTGCTTGATGCACGCCATCACGTGGCGCTGGGTGCCCCGCACCAGCGCCGCTCCCATCTCGCCGAGGAGGTGTGAGTCCTCGCCGTAGGTCTCCTGGGCGCGTCCCCAGGCCGGGTGGCGGAGGAGGTTGATGCACACGCCGCCGAAGAAGTTCGCCCCTTGGACGCGGGCCTCGACGCCGATGGCATCGCCGATGCGCTCTTCGAGATCCGGGTCGAAGGCGGCGCCACGGGCCATGGGCACGGGGAAGGCGGTGGAGCGCCCCATGACCACGCCGCGCGGGCCGTCGGTGAAGCGGATGCCCTCGATCCCGCGGCGGTCGAGGCGGCCGGCCTCGATGGGCTCGGCGTTGTAGCGCTTGGCCATGGCGAGGTTGCCCTGGAGCGCCGGCCCGTCACCCGCCACGAGGTGAAGTAGCTCGAGATCGCTCAGCGCGGCGATGCGTGCCTGGACGTCGGCGTCCGGCTCGAACACGTCAGTTCGTCTCCCAGAGGATGCGGCTCACCTGGTTCTCGAGGCGCTCCTGTCGGCCCGACACCGGCTGTGGGTCCAGCCCGGCGGCCACGGCGCCGTCGGCGAGCGACGCGAGGGTGGTGCCGTCGGCGAACACCTCGCGCCCACGCTCGCCGTCCCATCCGGCGTAGCGCTCCGCGCGGGCTCGGTCCAGGACACCGTCGTCGAGCAGGGCCTGCGCCACCAGCAGCGCCCGGGCCAGGGTGTCGATCCCGCCGACGTGGGCATGGACCAGGTCGTCGCGGTCGAGGCTCTGCCGGCGCAGCTTGGCGTCGAAGTTGAACCCGCCGGTGGTCAGGCCACCCGAGCGGAGGATCTCGTGGAGCACGAGCGCCAGTTCCTCCACCGAGTCGGGGAACTGGTCGGTGTCCCAGCCGTTCTGGGGGTCGCCCCGGTTGGCGTCGATGCTGCCGAGCAGGCCGTGCTCGACCGCGTAGGTGACCTCGTGGTGGAACGAGTGGCCCGCCAGTGTGGCGTGGTTGGCCTCGATGTTGAGCTTGAACTCGTCGACCAGCCCGTAGCGGTCGAGGAAGCCGTGGATGGCGGCGGCGTCGTGGTCGTACTGATGCTTGGTGGGTTCGTGGGGCTTGGGCTCGATGAGCAGCGTGCCGGTGAAGCCGATGGCCGCCTTGTGCTCGGCCACCAGGTGCAGGAACCGCGCCAGCTGGTCGGCCTCGCGCTTCAGGCTGGTGTTGAGCAGGGTGTCGTAGCCCTCGCGGCCACCCCAGAGGACGTAGTTCTCGCCGCCGAGGCGGTGGGTGACCTCGAGGGCGGCCCGCACCTGGGCGGCGGCGTGGACGAACACCTCGGGGTCGGGGTTGGTAGCCGCACCCGCTGCATACCGGGGATGGCCGAAGAGGTTGGCCGTGCCCCAGAGCAGGCGCACGCCGGTGGCATCCATCTTGTCGGCGGCCTTGTCGGCCATGGCGTCGAGGTTGGCGCGGCTCTCCGTCAGCGACGCCCCTTCGGGGGCGAGGTCGAAGTCGTGGAAGCAGAAGAACGGCGTGCCCAGGATCCCGAACAGCTCGAAGGCGGCGTCGAGCTTGGCTTCGGCAGCCCCCATCGGATCGCCGGCGGCGGCCTCGAGCCAGGGGCGGTCCCAGGTGCCCCGGCCGAACACGTCGTCGCCCGGCGAGCAGAAGCTGTGCCAGTAGCAGACGGCGATGCGGAGGTGGTCCTCCATGCGCTTGCCGCCGACGATGAGGTCAGGGTCGTACACCTGGTAGGCGAGGCCCGGCCCGGGCTCGTCGCCCGCGGGCCGCACCGGACCGGTCGAGAAGAACGACTCGTTCATGGGTGGTCTTCCTCCCCGCCCGGGTGCCAGGTGGCGCCGGCGGCGTCGGCCCCTGGGCCTTCGTCCTCGTCCACGTGTCGGTCGGCGCCGGCGTCGGCGCCGTCGTCCTCGTCCTCGTCATCCACCTCGTCGGGGACCTCGTCACCCTCGCCGCCGCCGTCATCGGGGACCAGGCCGGCGTCGGCCTCGCCCTCGTTGCGGATCCAGAGTGTCCGCTGCTGGAAGGGGATCTCGATGCCGGCGGTGTCGAGCGATTCCTTCAGCCGGATGCGCAGCTCGCGCATCACCTTCCACTGCATGCCGGGCTTGGTCTTGAGCACGAGGCGGATGTCGACGCTGTCGGCCGCCAGCATCTCGACGCCCCACAGCTCGGGCTCCTCCAGGAGCAGGTCGGTCCACTCGGGGTCGCGCCAGAGCCCGTCGGCGGTGGCCTTGATGACGTCCTGGGCCTGGCGCAGGTCGGTCCCGTAGGCCACCGACACGTCGAGCAGGGCCCGGGCCCACTGCTGGGACTGGTTGCCGACCCGCTGGATGACGCCGTTCGGGACGTGCCACACGGTGCCGTCGACCGAGCGCAGGCGGGTGGCCCGCAAGGTGACCTTCTCGACCGTGCCCGTGGCCTCGCCCACGTCGATCACGTCGCCCACGCCGAACTGGTCCTCCACCACCATGAAGAAGCCGGCGAGGAAGTCCTTCACCATGCTCTGCGCCCCGAAGCCCAGGGCCACGCCGGCGATGCCCGCGCCGGCGAGCAGCGGGCCGAGGCTGATGTTGAACTCGCCCAGGATGGTGAGGAAGGCGATCGTGTAGATGGTGGCGGTGGCCAGGCCGCCGAGGACGCTCGACATCGTGTGGGCGCGGGCGCTGGCGCGTGCCACCGCCTCGGCGTTGAGGGGGCCGACGCCCAACGGCTGCTTGTCGAGCCCTCGGACCACCCGGGCGATCACCCGCTTGGAGAGGCGCACCCCGATCCACGCCAGCAGGGCGATGAGCAGGATCTTCAGGGGGCGGTGCACCAGCCAGGAGAGCGCCTCGGCCAGCGCCTCGTTCTCGGTCGCCTCGTAGACCCGCTCGCACACCCAGGTCGGCGATTCGCCACACGGCACAGCCACCCTGGCACGTTAGCCATCGCCCCTCGCGACGGCGCCCCGTCGCTCGCCGGCGCTCAGCCCGGACCGCGGTGATCGGACTCGTCGGTCCCGTCACCGTCGTCGTCCTCGTCGTCCTCGCCGCCACGACCGGGGCCCGAGTGGTCCTCGCCGTCGTCCATGGACTCGAAGGCCGCGACGAGGGCGGCCTTCTCCTCATTGCTCAACCGGGCATCGGGGTGCAGGGGCAGGTAGCGCCCCGGGGGCATCGAACCCTCCGTCAGCTCCTCAGCGGCATCACCGGCATCGGAGTCGGACTCGTCCCACGTGGAGAAGTTGAGCGACTCCCGTCCGTCTTCGACGTCGCGGACGATCAGCCACGACATCGGGGCGAGGTTGGCGTAGAAGGGCCACTCGGTCTCGTTGCTGTGGCAGTCGTAGCAGGCGGCGACCGCCAGGTTGCGGGCGTCGTCCGACGGCCACGGCGCCTCGTCGGTCACCGGCGGGTTGGTGTGGGTCCGCCCGTAGGGCACCAGTTGGATGGCGACCAGGAGGGCGACGGCGGCGAGCCCGCCCCGCAGCCCCCAGCGGCGCACCGTGGCGCTCACCGCGTCGGCCGACCCTCGAGCCAGGCCTTGGCGCCCGACGCCACGCCCTTGAACTTCGGATCGTCGGCCAACGGCGCCACCACCAGCGCCGCGCTCTCGGGAATCCGCCGCTTGACGGCGTGGTACACCGCCGAGCGCGACTCGACGCTGTCGATCAGCGTGAGACCGTCGCGCAGGACGAACCAATCCAGCCACGGACCGTCGTCGAGGTCCTCGACGACGTGCCCGTCGGTGGCGGCCAGGTAGAGCATCGTGCCTTCCTACCCGGGCGAGCCGCGCTCGACCGCTCCCCGGCGCGAGCCGCCTCGCGCTCGCTCCCCCGAGGCAACAGCGGCGACTCCGCCCCATCCGCGTCGAGGAACACCGCTCGTACGGGGCCAAGTGACCCTCGGTTCAGCGGTCAGCGCCCCCGACCGCTCACTGCGACGAACCGCCTCGCGCTCGCACCCCCGAGGCAACAGCGGCGCTCCGCCCCATCCGCGTCGAGGAACACCGCTCGTACGGGGCCAAGTGACCCTCGGTTCAGCGGTCAGCGCCCCCGACCGCTCACTGCGACGAACCGCCTCGCGCTCGCACCCCCAGGGCAACAGCGGCGCTCCGCCCCATCCGCGTCGAGGAACACCGCTCGTACGGGGCCAAGTGACGCTCGGTTCAGCGGTCGGCGCCCCCCGACCGCTCGCTGCGACGAACCGCCTCGCGCTCGCTCCCCCGAGGCAACAGCGGCGACTCCGCCCCATCCGCGTCGAGGAACACCGCTCGTACGGGGCCAAGTGACCCTCGGTTCAGCGGTCAGCGCCCCCGACCGCTCGCTGTGACGCCGCCGCCGCGCCGCGCTCCCCAGTCCTGCGGCAGCGCGTCCCGACCCGTGTCGGGACAGACCCCGACGACAGGTGAGTGGGGCCCAGTTCGCCCGCGGTCGGCGCTCGAGCCGATCACCACGATCATCACGTCGCTCGCTCCCCGACCCGTCGTCCCCGGCCGTGCGCCGCCGCCACGGGCGGAGTCGACAGCCGGCGGTTTCCGACCGTGCGCTCGCGGGCGGGTGGCGCCGGGAGGTTCGGCCTCGCCCGCACCAGTGGCCACCAGGGTGGGCCGCCGCTCTTCCCTGCTTCCTTCGGTTCGCTGCTGGTGCCGCCCGCGGCATCGGCGACCACCAGAGCTCCAGTCGCATCGGGGAGCGCGGGGGCGCCGGCGCCTCGGCCTCGTCTCTTCATGCCAGCCTCTCGAAGGCCAGCTGCGGGGGAGCGCCAGGTGGCTCCGCCTCGGGACACCGCCGATGGCCGAGCCAGGCACTCACGGCGTGCTCGACGTCCAGGTCGAGGTTGCTCGGAAGTCTCACCTCGCTCTGACCGGGAGGTTTCTGCATCGGCGCCCTGCGGGCTCGGGACGAGCACCGAAGGGCGCCGGCGAGCACCGCGCCGCAGGGCGGTCAGGCCGCGTGTGGGGGCGTGCCGGTCGCCGGTGTTTCAGCGCCCTCGAGCCAGGGCTGTTGGCCGGGTGGGCACATGGGGCGCTTGCCGGTGCCGGGTTCGAGCTGCCACCCCTCGTGGGTCTTCAGGCGGTGGTCGTGGGGGCAGAGCCAGTCGAGGTTGGCCAGCTCGGTGACCTTGATCTTGTGCCAGTCGATCCGGTGGTCGACCTGGAGGTGCTGGGTGGCGCCGCAGCCTTCCCGCGAGCATCCGATGTTGAGGAGGTCGAGCACGACCTGCTGGCGGGCGGTGGCGTGCCGGCCGAGGTGGGAGACGTTGAAGACGTCCCGGCCGTTGGTGATGACGAAGTCGATGGCGGCGTCGGGTAGCAGGGCCTTGACGTCGGCGACCGACACCGGTCCGAAGCCGTGGAGGTCGCACAGCTCGCCGGGCACGGTGTGGCCCCGTTGCAGGGCGCTGCCGTCGATGCGGACGATCAGCTTCACGTCGGGGCGGATCGGCTCGCGTTTCGGCCGCAGGGGCGGCGGCGCCGAGGTCGACCCTGGAGGTGAAGGTGGCGCCGCCCCCGGCGGCCCGGCGGACCCTGGCCCTGGCCCTCTCGGGGTGCCCGAGCCCGCCGCCAAATCGTCGGCATCGCCGTCGAGCCCATCGCCGTCGAGCCCGTCGCCGTCGAGCCCGTCGAGTCCCTCACCGTCGAGGCCGTCGAGGAGGGTGAGCGGTGCGGACGCGGCGGCAGCTCGCCCGGCCGGCGATTGGGGTGCGGTGGCGTCCTGGCCGTCGGATGCTCCCTCGGCGTGCGGCCGTGTCCCTTGCTGCGCACCCGGAGTACGTGCCCGGCGGGCGCCACTGGTCGCGGCGGTTTCCCGGCCACCAGTCGGCTGCGACCCGGCATCGGGGGCGTCGCCGCCGGCGTTCGAGTGGCCTGCCGGCGCCCCGACCCCGTCGCCCGAAGCGGTCGCGGTCGACCGTGGAGGCGCGTCCTGGGCCCCGTCGCCCGAAGGGGTGTCGGCCGACCGCGGCGGCGAGTCCTGGGTCCCGTCGCCTGAAGCGGCCGAGGACTCGGTTGCGGATCCCGGGCCGTCGAGGTCGAGGTCGACGATGCCGGCGAAGGCCATCAGGGCGTCGTAGGCGAGGGCGTCGGCTCGTTCGCGGCGCCCCTTTCGGCGGGCGCCGGCGAAGGCCCGCTCGAGAAAGGGCTTGAGCTGCGCGTTCAGCAGCGCCACCTGGTGGGCAGGGCCGTTGAAGCGGCCCCACCCCTCGCCCATCGCGTTCGTGCCGCTGGTGAAAGACCGGTTGCGGTGCGCCGCCCGGGCGCGGGCCTCGTCGTCGCCCAGCGCGGCCGCCTTGCGGGACTTGGCTTTGCGGTTGAGCTCGCCCAGAGACCCCCGCCGGGCGGTGTCCAGCAGCTCCTGCTCGGCGGCCGGATCGGCGGCGGCACCGTCGGCCACCGCCTTGGCCTGGTCGGGCGAGAGCTCGCCGTTGCGCACCGCATCCGATGCCTCCGGCAGCGCCTGGAGGCGACGGGAGCACTCGAGGTCCCGGGCGGCGTCGTTGGTGGACTGCCCCGTCTGGCGGGCCAGCCAGTCCGCCGCCGAGCGCTCACCCGACTCACCCCACAACGATTGGTTGTCGACCCGCCGGGCGAGCAGCAGGCGCAGTCCGGCGGCCGCCTTCTCGATGGCGGCCAGCAGCGAGATGGCCTCGGCGGCCTGGGCGACCGTGAGGGTGTCCGGATCGAACGTGCGCGCCAGGGCGGCGAGGTGGCCCTTGACCGATCGCAGGATCCGGAACATGTGTTCGATGGTAGCGGCGCGAGGCGGACCTAGCAAGTATTTTCAATGGATTTTCTATGATCTCAATACAGGTATCGACGACTCGAAGGTTCGACGTGCCTTCAGATCGCCCCATCGCCCGTCTCCTGCGCGAGCCGGCTCGGAACCGGTGCCCCTCGGGCTGGTCGGCCAGGCCCCAGCGGGCCGCTGGCCTTGCGGGGCGAGGAGCAGCGCGCACGGCCCCACCCACCTCGGAAGCGGGATGACGAGCTGGCGACGTGGACCCAGCCGAGGAGCTTCGGGAGGCCATCGAGTGGTACCTCCAGGTCATCCCACCTCGCAGGACGTCGCCGCCGGGCCCGCCCTCGGATCGAGCCCGGGTCGAAGCCGTCATCGAGCAGGTCGACTCGGCCATCGCCCCCTTCCACCTGCCGGCGGAGATCGAGTGGTTCTGCCGCAATTGGCGACCCGAGGCCTTCTCACCCCTGCCGCACCCCCGCCTGGCCGACCCCACCAGTGCGCAGGAACTGTGGGAGGACGTCGCCGGCCCGCACTTCCCGGAGGTGCTGGCCCCCATCGCCTACGAGAGCCACGGCTTCCTCCTCGTCGAGCTCGGCCTCGAGGCAGAGGGCCCTGCGCCCGTGTGGCGCTACGCCTACGGCGACGAGGCGGTGGTGCTCACCTACCCCTCCCTCGCTTCCCTGTTCCGGGTGTGCGCCACCGCCGTGGAGGCTGCCGGCGTGCGGCCCCCGGCACGGGCGGAGAACCGCTGGGCCACCTATGCGGACCTGCTCGGCGGGGCAGACTTCGAGCGGCTTGCGGAACGCCAGCTGGCGGCCTCGGCGCAGGCCGGGCGCGCCCGCCAAGTGCCCGTGCGGGACCTCCGCGCCTGGCCGCCGGCGTGGCGCGTCGCATCGTTCCCCTGCAGTGAGGGGCCCGGTGTCTCGGTCCACGAGACCGACGGACGATGTCGCCGCCCTGACCGCACCTGCGAGGCTACAGGCCGTCTAACCTATGCAGATGCCAAGCTATAAGCCCGGTCAGGTTGCCGATCTGCTGGGAGTGAGCGCCGACACGGTGCGGCGCTGGTGCGACGACGGGCGCCTCGCCACCACCCGCAGCGAGCGGGGCGACCGGGTGATCGACGGGGCCGACCTCGCCGCCTTCCTCGAGTCGTCGGCCGGCGCCGTCGAGATCCCCGCCGTCGGCGCCAGCTCGGCCCGCAACCGCTTCACCGGGATCGTCACCAAGGTGACGAGCAACGACATCGTGGCCAAGGTCGAGCTCGCGGTCGGCCCCCACCGGATCGTCTCGGTCCTCACGTCCGAGGCCGCCGAGGAGCTGAAGCTCGCCCCGGGCGTGCTTGCCGTGGCCTCGGTGAAGTCGACCGACGTCGTCATCTCCCTCCCGGCGGCGCCGTGATGCGGCGGTCCAGCAGCACCGCCGCCACCTCCAACGCGATCCGCCGGCTCGCCGCCATCGGCTTCGCCGCCACTCTGGCCCTCACCGTCGCGGCCTGTGGATCGGACAGGGAAAGCGACGTGGCCGAGTCCGGCGACGCCACCACCACGACGGCGGCGGGGGGTACGACCGACGCCACCCTCGGCGAACAGACCATCACGGTGTTCGCCGCCTCGTCGCTGACCGACGCCTTCACCGAGATCGGCGCCGCCTTCGAGGCGGCCAACCCGGGCACGACGGTCGAGTTCAACTTCGGCGCCTCCTCGGACCTCGTCGAGTCGATCACCGGCGGCGACGCTCTGGGCACCGCCGACGTGTTCGCCTCGGCGGACGAGAACAACATGGACAAGCTGGTCGACGCCGGCGACAACGCCGACGGGCCCGACGTGTTCGCCCGCAACCAGGCGGAGATCGCGGTGCCCGCCGGGAACCCGGGCGACGTCACGGGCCTCGAGGACTTCGAGAACGAGGACCTCTTCCTCGGCGTGTGCGCGCCGGACGTGCCGTGCGGGGCGTACGCCCAGGAGATCTTCGACAACGCCGGCGTGACCCCGTCGATCGACACCGAGGAGGCCAAGGTGACCGACGTGGTGGCCAAGGTGGCGGCCGGAGAGCTCGACGCCGGCATCGTCTACGTCACCGACGTCCTCGCCAACGACGACGAGGTCGAGGGCGTCGCCATCCCTGCGGACGTGAACGTGGACGCGGTCTACCCCCTCGCCACCGTGGCCGAGGGCCCGTCGCCCGACGGCGCCGACGCCTTCGTGGGCTACGTCCTCTCGGACGAGGGCCAGCAGGTGCTCGCCGACTTCGGCTTCCTCCCGCCGACGTGAGCCTGACCGCCCACCAAGAGGAAGCCATGTTCCGGGGGAGGACGGCGAACAGGGTCCCGTCCGCCCGCTGCGAGACGATGCTCGCCCTCGGTTCGGACCGGTGACCCGAAAGGACCAGCACCAGGGCCGGGGCCGGGGTCGCCCCGACGGTCCGACGCCGTGAGCGACGGTCGCCGGCGGCGGGCGCCGACCATCCTCGTCGTCCCGGCCGTGCTCGGGGGGCTCCTGGTGGTGCTTCCCCTGGTCGGCTTGCTGCAGCGGGCGCCGTGGGGCGACCTCTGGACGCTGCTCGGCACCTCGACGGTGCGGGAGGCGCTCCGGCTGTCCATGGTCACGTCGCTGGCGGCGACGGCCATCTCCCTCGCGCTCGGGGTGCCGCTCGCGTGGGTGCTCGCCCGCGTCACGTTCCCCGCCAAGCGGGTGGCCCGGGCGCTGGTCACCCTGCCCATGGTCCTGCCCCCCGTGGTCGGCGGCGCCGCCCTGCTCTTGGCGCTCGGCCGCCGCGGCCTCGTGGGTCAGTGGCTCGACCAGTGGTTCGGCATCGTGCTGCCGTTCTCCACGACCGGTGTGGTCATCGCCGAGACCTTCGTGGCCATGCCTTTCCTCGTGGTCACGGTCGAGGCGGCGTTCCGCTCGGCCGACCGCCGCTACGAGGACGCTGCCGCCACCCTGGGCGCCCGCCCGTGGACGGTGTTCCGCCGGGTCACGCTCCCCCAGGCCCGCTCGGCCCTCATCGCCGGCGCCGTCCTCTGCTGGGCAAGGGCGCTCGGCGAGTTCGGCGCCACCATCACCTTCGCCGGCAACCTCGAGGGCCGCACCCAGACCATGCCCCTCGCCGTGTTCGTGGCCCGCGAGAGCGACCGCGGCGCCGCCATCGCCATGAGCCTCGTCATGGTCGCCATCTCCCTGGCCGTGCTCATCGGCCTGCGCGACCGCTGGCTGGCCACCGGCGACACCCACGACGAGGACCGATGACGGGCGCCGCCGCGACTCGCGGCGCCGCCAGCCGACGGACCGCACCGACCACCCGCCGTCGCCGGCCGGCCGACCGCACCGGTGCCAGCGACCGGGCGAAGCAGCAGGGGGCGCGGCCGACCGGGCTCGCCGCCGCCGCTCGACCTCCGACCAGTCGCACCGACGGCCGCCGGGCCCCACGCCCGCGGGCGGCGGTCCCGAACGCCGCTATCCACGAGACCGGGATCACCCGCTGTTCCGGGCCGCCGACGTCGGGTCCCTCGAACCCCCACCGAGGCGGGAGGGCAGCCCGGTGAGCCTCGACGCCGCCGTGCGGGTGGAACGCGGCGCCTTCGCGCTCCACGTCGAGGTGACCGCCGCCGACGGCGAGCTGGTCGTCGTGCTCGGTCCCAACGGCGCCGGCAAGAGCACGCTGCTGAGCGCCCTCGCCGGCCTGTTGCCCGCGTCCGGGCGCATCGCCATCGGCGACCAGGTGGTGCTCGACGACGCCACCGGCGTCGACCTGCCCCCTGAGGAGCGCCCCGTCGGTGTGGTCTTCCAGGACGGGCGCCTCTTCCCCCACCTGTCGCTCGTCGACAACGTGGCCTTCGGGCTGCGCAGCCGGGGCGCCCGCAGGGCCGCGGCCCGCACCGAGGCGACGGCATGGCTCGAACGCATCGGTCTCGCCGACCGCGCCGGCGACCGGCCGTCGGCACTGTCCGGCGGCCAGGCCCAGCTGGTGGCGCTCGCCCGTGCCCTCGCCCCCGAGCCCCGGCTCTTGCTCCTCGACGAGCCTCTGTCCGCGCTCGACGCACAGGTGCGCCCCACGGTCCGCGCCGATCTACGCCGCCACCTCGCCGCCTTCCCGGGCAGCCGCCTCCTGGTGACCCACGACCCGGTCGAGGCGCTCGTGCTCGCCGACCGGCTCGTCGTGGTGGAGGACGGCCGGGTGGTCCAGGAGGGCACACCCGACGACATCCGCCGCCGGCCGCGGTCCGCCTACGCCGCCAGCGTCGTGGGCCTGAACCTCTGGCGGGGCACCGGAACGGGCGGCCGCTTCGTGCTCGACTCGGGAGGCGAGCTCGTCACCGCCGGCTTGGTGCCCGACGGACCCGCCCTGGCGGTCGTCGCCCCGGCGGCGGTGGCCCTGCACCGCACCCGGCCCGAGGGCTCGCCCCGCAACGTCGTCGAAGGCGGGGTGGTGGGCATCGAGCACCGCGGCGCCGCGGTGCGGATCCAACTCGACGGCCCCCTCCCGCTGCTCGCAGAGGTGACGGCGGCGGCGGTCGCCGATCTCCACCTCGCCGTCGGCGATCGGGCGTGGGCCTCGGTGAAGGCATCGGAGATCACCGTCACACCGGCCTGACACCGGCCTGAGCCCGGTCCGGGTCCCCGCTCGGTCCCGCGGGCGGCGCGGGCCCGCCCGCACGGCGACCGCCCGCACGGTCGCCGCCGGCGCCGCCATCGCCAGCCGGGCCCGACCTGAGCCCGGCACGGGTCCCCGACCACGGGCCGGCGGAGGCCGCCGGCCGGCGGCGATCCGGCGCGGATGCCCTCACCTGCCCCCCGGCCGCCTCCCGCGTCCTCGGGGCGGCCCACCCGTTCCCGAGGCAATAGGGTGCGGGATCCACACGCCGGCGCCCCGGGAACTGGGGCCGCCGGACGAGTCGAGCAAGAGACGAGAGAAGGGTGGGCCGGGACCCATGGGCAGGTTGGACGGGAAGGTCGCGCTGATCACCGGCGCCGGACAGGGCCTCGGGCGCGTCGCCGCCGAGCTCTTCGCGAGCGAGGGCGCCACGGTCGTGGTGGCCGAGTTCTCCGAGGCCAACGGCCGCGAGGCGGTCGCCGCCATCGAGGCCGCCGGCGGCACCGCCGCCTTCGTACAGGTGGACGTGTCGAAGGCCGACCAGGTCGAGCGCATGATCCAGTTCGCGGTCGACACCTTCGGCGGCCTGCACGTGCTCTACAACAACGCCGGCATCATGCCGCCCGACGACGGCGCCACCCTCGACACCCCCGAGTCCACGTGGGACGTGGTCATGGAGGTCAACCTGAAGGGCGTCTGGCTGTGCTGCAAGTACGGCATCCCGGCGATGATCGCCTCTGGCGGCGGCTCCATCATCAACGTGTCGTCGCTCGTGGCCATCATGGGCTCGGCCACCGCCCAGATCGCCTACACCGCCAGCAAGGGCGGGGTCCTGGCCATGAGCCGCGAGATGGCCATCGAGCACGCCAAGGACGGGGTGCGCATCAACGCCCTGTGCCCCGGGCCGATCATGACCGACCTCATGGCCGAGCTGCTGTCCGACGACGCCAAGCGGGCCCGCCGACTCGTGCACGTGCCCATCGGCCGCTTCGGCCAGGCCCAGGAGATCGCCAACGCCGCGCTCTTCCTCGCCTCCGACGAGTCGTCGCTGATGACCGGCCAGCAGCTCGTGATGGACGGCGGCATCAGCGCCGCCTACGTCACGCCCGAGTAGCCGCAACCAGAGCAGACCGACCACCCGCCACCACCCGCAACCACCCGCACCGCACCACCGACGCCAAGGGGACGCTGATGGAGCTCACCGAGCTGGAAGCCATGATCGGAGCCGGGGAGATCGACACGGTGCTCACCGTGTTCCCGGACCTGCAGGGGCGCTTGATGGGCAAGCGCGTCACCGGCCAGTACTTCCTCGACCAGGTGCTCGACGGCGAGGGCGCGGTCCACGTCTGCAACTACCTGCTCGCGGTCGACGTCGACATGACGCCGCTCCCCGGGTACCGCTACGCCAACTGGGACCAGGGCTACGGCGACGCCAAGTGCATCGCCGACCTGTCCACCCTGCGCCTCGTCCCGTGGCTCGAGAAGACCGCGTTGGTGATCTGCGACCTCGAGGACGAGGAGACCGGTGAGCCGGTCGAGGTGTCCCCCCGCCAGATCCTGAAGCGCCAGATCGAGCGCGCCGCGGCCATGGGCTACTCGGTCAAAGCGGCCACCGAGCTCGAGTTCTTCCTCTTCGAGGACACCTTCGAGCAGGCCCACGACAAGGGCTACAAGGGGCTCGTCCCCCACTCGAGGTTCATCGAGGACTACCACATCCTCCAGACCACCAAGGACGAGTACCTCATCCGTCAGATCCGCAACGGCATGCTCGGGGCCGAGATCCCGGTCGAGTTCTCGAAGGGCGAGGCCGGCTACGGCCAGCACGAGATCAACATCACCTACGACGACGCCCTGCCGATGGCCGACAACCACACCGTCTACAAGAACGGGGCCAAGGAGATCGCGGCGGCGAACGGGCGCTCGCTGACGTTCATGGCCAAATGGTCCATCGACGACGTCGGCTCGTCGTGCCACGTGCACTCCAGTCTCTGGAACGCCGAGGGCACCGAGTCCCTCACCTGGAACGCCGACGCCCCCGACCACATGAGCGACGTGTACCGCAGCTACGTCGGCGGCCTGCTGGCCACCGGGCGGGAGCTGGCCTGGTGCTACGCCCCGTACGTCAACTCGTACAAGCGGTACATGCCGGACTCCTGGGCGCCGACGGCGCTCGTGTGGGGCCGGGACAACCGCACGTGCGGCCTGCGCACGGTCGGCCACGGCAAGGGCTTCCGCGTCGAGTCCCGGGTGCCCGGGGCCGACTGCAACCCCTACCTCGCCTTCGCCGCCACCATCGCCGCCGGCCTGTACGGCATCGAGCACGGCATCGACCCGGGGCCGGCCTTCGAGACCAACGCCTACGAGGCCACCGATGTCCCCCGCGTGCCGTCCACCCTCGTCGAGGCCATCGAGCTCTTCGAGGGCAGCGACATGGCCCGCGAGGCCTTCGGCGAGGACGTCCACCACCACCTGCTCAACACCGCCAAGCAGGAGTGGGCCGCGGCCAATCGCACCGTCACCGACTGGGAGCTCCAGCGGGGCTTCGAGCGCATCTGAGCACTCGGCCCGCCCGCCACTCTGCCGCCGCCCCCGACCCCGACCGCCCCTCCCCCATGCCCACCCGTTGGTACCGCCGGCACCGCTACGAGCTGCGCACGTCGCTGTGGTTCGTGCCGTCGATCATCATCAGCGGTTTCGTGCTGCTGGCGCTGCTGGCGCTCTTCGTCGACGACCGGCTCCTCACCACGGGCCGCCTCCCGGTGCTCCTCGACCCGGGCGGCGCCGGCGACGTCCGGGACCTCATGGCCGCCATCGCCGGCGCCTCCATCACGGTCGTGGCGCTGGTGGCGTCGCTCACCCTCGTCACCCTCACGGTGGCGTCGACGCAGTTCGGCCCCCGGCTCATCCGCACCTTCCTGGCCACCCGGGCGCCGAAGATCACCATCGGGCTCTACGTCGGGACCTTCGTCTACAGCCTGATCGTGTTGCTGGCCGTCCACGACAGCGGCGACGTCGTCTTCGTGCCGCGCCTCGCGGCCGACATCGCCGTGTTCGCGGCGATGGTCGACGCCGTCGCCCTCGTCTGGTACCTCCACGCCACTGCGGTGTCGATCCAGCCCGCCACCGTGGTGAACCGCATCGCCGCCCAGCTCGACGAGGCCCTCGACGAGCTGGCGGCCATGGGCGAGCTGGTGGGCGACGGGAACCCCGCCGAGGTCGACGCCGTCCTCTCGTCCACCCGCGCGGACGGTCGGGTGGTCACGTCGACCGACAGCGGCTACCTCAAGCACGTCGACCACCCCGCCCTCGTCGCCGCCGCGACCACCACCGGGTGTGTCGTGGAGCTCACCGTGCGGCCGGGGCAGTTCGTGCTGGCCGGCTCGCCCGTGGCCCGGGTCGTCCGAGGACCGAACGGCGACGGCGTGGGCGACGCCGTCATCACGTCGTCGCTCGTCATGGGCGCCCAGCGCACCGTCGAGCAGGACCTGCGCTTCGCGGTGGACCAACTCGTCGAGATCGCCCTGCGGGCGCTGTCCCCCGCAATCAACGACACGTTCACCGCGCTGACGTGCATCAACTGGCTGGCCGGTGCCCTGCTGCGGCTGTCCGAGGACCCGCTCCCCCAGCGGGCGCACCGCGACGCCGACGGCACCATCCGCGTGGTGGACCGCTACCTCAGCTTCACCGACGTCACCGACAGCGCCTTCGACAAGATCCGCCAAGCGGGGGACGACAACACCGCGGTGCTCATCCGCCTCCTCGAGTCGGTCACCCTCCTCGGCCCGCAGATGCGCACCGACGAGCAGCGTTGGGCCCTGCGGTCACAGGCCGACATGGTCTGGGAGAGCGCCGAGGGCAACCTCCGGATCGGGGGCGACCTCGCCGACGTGCGCCGACGCTACGACGAGGCCCTCGAGGCGCTCGGTCAGACCGGGGACGACGGCGACGACTGACGGCGCCGGCGGCGGCCCCGCCGTCCGGGACCATCGCCCGCCCCGCGCTCCTGCTCGTCGTCGATGACGTAGCGACCCGCAATGCGATGGCGCGTCGACCGCCCTCGCCAGCGATGCACGCGACCCTGGCGGCTCCCGTCGGGGTCGTCGGCCAGCCCCGCCCGCACCCGCTCGGCCGTCTCGGCGCCGAAGGTGCGGTCGACCACGAGCAGGGCGAGGTCGAACGCGCTGGTCGCCCCGGACGCGGTGATCACCCGGCCGTGGCGGACGAGTCGTTCGGCGCTCGCCACCGCGCCGGCACCGCTCAGCTCGTCGAGCAGCAACCAGTGCCCGGTGGCGTCGCAACCGTCGAGCACGCCGGCGGCACCGAGGAGGTGGACGCCGGTCGAGACGCCGGCGGTCCACTGGGTGGTGCGATGGGCGTCGGCGATCCAGGCGAGGAGGGCGTCGTCCTCCACCAGCCGGCGCACGCCCAGCCCACCCGGGACGACGAGGGTGTCGGGGTCGGGCCAGTCGGCCACCGACCGGTCGGCCACGAGCACGCCGGGGCGGCCCTGGGTGGCGTGGGGGCCGGTGCGGTGCGCCACGAAGTGCACGGCGACGTCGGGCACCGCGCCGAACACCTCCGCCGGCGCCAGGGCCTCGGCGGCGCTGACCCCGTCGTGCACCAGGATGGCCACGTCCACGGGACCAGTGTGGCACCCGGTCGCCGGCAGTGGTCGGGCGGACGGGGCGCCGCCGCCGGGTGCGGCGAGGCGCCTTCGGCCAGGCTCGGGCCGTACTCGTCCGCGCTCGGGCGGCCGGCGCGCGGGGACGGGCGCCGCACCGACCGGTGCTCAGCCGTCGTGTCGGCGCTCAGAGGTCCTGTTCGACGGCCTCGTGGATGAGGCGGGCGAGGCGGCGGGCGCCCACGTCGGTGAGGTGGACCGTGTCGGGCACGCGCAGCGGGACGACCTCGCCCTGGCGGTTGGTGATCGACGCCAGGTACTCACCGTTCGGCCCCGCGAGCGCGTCGTTGGCGTCGATCAGCGTGATCTGGGGCCACCGCTCGGCCAGCGCCTCGTACTCGGCCCGGAGCCCGGCGGTGGTGATCTGGTTGACCTCGGTGTACTGGGGCGGGGGGAGCACCCAGTAGACCGCCGCGTCCGAGCCGTTGTCCTCGAGCACCTGCATCAGCCGGTCGGCCTCCTTGCCCCACGCCTCGAAGAACTCGGGGGTGTTCTTCAGGATCGGGTTGCCGTCGGCGTCGGTCGCGAAGTCCGTGTCGGTGTAGTTGCCGATGAACAAGAAGACGACGGCCTCGGGGTCGTCCTGGGCGAGCTGCTCCTCCAGGCGCTTCGTCCAGTCGACGAAACCCGGCGTGAGCAGGCCCGAGTTGTTGAGCGCGGCGTTGTCCACCGCCACCTCGCGGCCGAAGGTCTCGTCGAGCTTGGGGCCGGTCTGGCGCAGGATGGAGTCACCGGCGAGGAGCAGGTGCGCCGGCTCGGCCAGGAGGCGGGCGACCAGGAGACCGACCAGGCCGAGCACCACGACGGCGCCCAGGACGTTGCGGGTGCGCCGGGACATCGCCCCTTCCTACCGCGTCGGCGACCTCACGCAGACTCGCGGCGCACGAGCTCCTTGCCCGGCGGACCCGATCCGGCCGACCGCCCGTTGCCCTGACCGTCGGCCGAGGGGACCGGCGTGACCGCCGAGGTGCGGGCGGGAGGCGTCGCCGGGGCGTCCGCCGGCGCCGTGCCCGCCAGGCGGTTCAGGGCTTCGGCCATCTCCGAGGATGCGGCGGCCGACGCCAGGCTGGCGAAGATGGCGGCGCGGTTGTTGTGGTAGGTCGCGTCGGAGTCCGGGGACGCGGCCTTCTTCAGCGACGCGAGCGTCAGCTTCTCGTACTCCTCGGAGCTGCCCTCCATGGGCATGCGGCGGCCTCCCGTAGGTCGTTGTACCTATCGGCTGGTGACCGGCCGGCGTTGAACGGCTCGTTCGGACGGATGGGGCAGGCTGGTGCCATGCCGCTGCCCGCCGCCGAGCTCACCGCTTTCGTCACGGACCGCTGGGACGCCACGGTCGTCCCGCTGCTGCACGACTACATCGCCATCCCCAACGTGTCGCCGGCGTTCGACCCCGCCTGGGACGAGCACGGGCACATGCAGGTCGCGGTCGACCTGCTCGAGCAGTGGGCCCGGGCCCAGGAGATCGAGGGCCTCACCGTCGAGGTCGCCACCCTGCCGGGGCGCACCCCGCTGCTGGTGATGGACGTGCCGGCGCACGGCGAGGGCGCCCCCGCCCCCGCCGACGTCGCCGCCCCTGACACGGTGCTGCTCTACGGCCACCTCGACAAGCAGCCGCCCATGGTGGGCTGGCGGAATGGCCTGGGGCCGTGGTCACCGGTACTCGACGGCGGCCGCCTCTACGGCCGCGGCGGCGCCGACGACGGCTACTCGATCTTCGCCGCCCTCACGGCCATCGAGGCCGTGCAGCGCTTCGGCGGGGCGCACCGCCGCTGCCTCGTGGTCATCGAGGCGTCCGAGGAGAGCGGCAGCCCCGACCTCGAGGCCCACGTCGAGGCGCTCGGCGACCGCCTCGGCGCGGTCAGCCTGGTGGTCTGCCTCGACTCGGGCTGCGGCACCTACGACCGACTCTGGACCACCACGTCGCTCCGCGGCCTCGCCGGCTTCACCCTGTCGGTGCGGATGCTGGAGGAAGGCGTGCACTCGGGCGCCAGCGGCATCGTCCCCTCCACCTTCCGGGTGCTGCGCCAGCTGCTCGACCGGCTGGAGGACGTCGACACCGGCGAGGTGCGACTCCCCGCGTTCCACACCCCCATCCCCGACGAGCGGGTGGCGCAGGCGGACGCCGCCGCCGCCGTGCTGGGCGACGCCATCTGGCAGCGCTTCCCCTTCTTCGAAGGAGCCGGCCCGGTGGCGGGCTCGCCCGCCGAGCTGCTGCTCAACGCCACGTGGCGGCCGGCGGTGGAGATCATCGGCGCCGACGGCCTGCCGTCCATCGAGGACGCCGGCAACGTCCTCCGCCCCGTCACCGCCGTGAACGTGTCGGTGCGGCTCCCCCCGACGTGCGACGCCGCCGCCGCGCTGGCCGCGGCCACCGAGGCCGTCACCGTCGATCCGCCCTACGGCGCCACCGTCGAGGTGCAGGGCGACTGGGCCGCCACGGGCTGGAACGCCCCGCCCACCGCCGATTGGTTGGTGCCGGCCATCGAGTCCGCCTCCCAGGCTGCGTTCGGCCAGCCCGCGGCGGCGATGGGCGAGGGCGGCACCATCCCGTTCATGGCCATGCTCGGCCAGCGCTTCCCCGACGCCCAGTTCCTGGTGCTCGGCGTCCTCGGCCCCGGCTCGAACGCCCACGGCCCCAACGAGTTCCTCGACATCCCGATGGCGAAGGGAATCTCGGCGGCGGTGGCGCACGTGCTGGACGCCCACGCCCGGCGCTGACGGTGAAAAAGCGGATGGCCCCGCACGAGGCGGGGCCATCTGGGTCCCCACGCTCACACGTGAGGGAAGCTCGTACCATCGTACCGACGACCGATCGAAGGGACAAGCCGGGTGGAGATCGCTGCCTTCGTGGACGGGCTGAATCTGTATCACGGCATGGAAGCAGCGAACCTCCTCCGATACCGATGGCTGGACATCACTGCGATGTGCAAGCGACTAGCGAGGACGGCGGGCGAGAAGGCTGGAGGAATCGAGTTCGACCTGACCCAGGTCGTCTACTGCACCAGCTTCGTATCCGAGCACGCTGCGCAGCGACGGCAAGACATCTACCTTCAAGCACTCCAGTTCAGCCAGCCGCCCTACTTCAGGACCCTCCTCGGCAAGTACGAACTTAAGACGCGACCTTGCACCAAGTGTGGCGAGCTGGTGGGCTTTCAGAAGGAGAAGCGAACGGATGTCAACCTCGCCGTCGAGATCGTCCGTGCGGCTTCAGCCGATGACCGACCCGACGCCATCCTCCTCGTCAGTGGCGATACCGATCTCATCCCCGCGATCGAGGCGGCGCAGGACTACGGCCTTCTGACCTGCGTAGCCGCTCCGCCTCGACGGGGCCTTCAGCACCTGAACAACGTGGCGGACGTCTATCTGCGGGTTACGGCTGGACACCTGAAGTACTCACCCCTCCCCGACGTAGTCCACAACCCTGACAACGGCTATCCGTTTCGTCCGCCCGACGGATGGCCGTCACCAGACTCCTGGTGAGCAGACGCGTCGGTCAGGAGAAGGTGTCGCACTGGTTGACGTCGCCGGTGTCGAAGCCGCGGTTGAACCACTCCTGGCGGTCCTCGGACGAGCCGTGGGTCCACGTCTCGGGGTTCACGTCGACGCCGGCGGACGCCTGGATGCGGTCGTCGCCGACCGCCGCGGCGGCGTCCAGGCCCTCCTGGAGGTCGCCGTCCTCGAGGACGCCGCGGTTGTAGACCGAGTGACCCCAGATGCCGGCGAAGCAGTCGGCCTGGAGCTCGAGGCGCACGGACAGGTCGTTGGCCTCGCCGGGGTTGGCCGCCTGCTGGCGGTTCACGTCGTCGCTGATGCCGAGGCGGTTCTGCACGTGGTGACCGATCTCGTGGGCGATCACGTAGGCCTGGGCGAAGTCGCCGGGAGCGTCGAAGCGGTCGTTCAGCTCCCGGAAGAAGCCGAGGTCGAGGTAGGCGGTCTGGTCGGGCGGGCAGTAGAAGGGCCCGACCGCCGAGGTGGCGTTGCCACAGCCGGTGTCCACGCCGTCGCGGAACAGGACCAGCTCGGCGTTGCGGTACTGCTGGCCCGACTGCTGGAAGATCTCGTCCCAGGTGGCGTTCACGTCGTCGAGCACGAACGAGGCGAAGTCGACGAGCTCGGCCTCGGGGTCCGGTGCGCCGGGCACCTCATCGTCGGCGCCGGAGGGGGCGGTCTGCGCCTCACCGAGCCCACCCAGGATGTCGGTGATGTCGATGCCCGTGTCGGACGAGCCTCCGTCCCCGCCGCCGCCCCCGAGCAGGCTGCCGCCGCCCAACAGGCTGACCACGACGACGATGGCGAGGACGACCAGGCCGCCCTTGCCCGACGGGATGGGCAGCCCGCCCAGGCCACCGCCGCCACGGCCCTGGGTCGACGCCCGCTCGTCACGCAGGTCGCCGCTCCGCTGCCCTCGTTGCCACCTCATGGGTCGTTGCCTACCCCGCCGCCCCTACTTGGGGTGCGGCTCGGCCTTCGTCCAGTCGTAGACGACCTCGGTGCGCAGGACGACGTCCCACACCGCGGCGCTGCGCCGGGACACGACCGACCAGAACAGCAGGGCCAGAAGGTAGGTGGCCATCCAGCCGCGGGCGATGGACTGGAAGAAGCCGATGCGCCCGCCGCCCACGCGGCGCACCCGCAGCCCGAGCAGCAGTTGCCCGATCGTGCGGCCGCCGACGATCCAGCACAGCGACAGGTAGGTGAACAGGAGCGCCGCCCCGGCGAGCAATGCGCCGGCAGCACCCAGCTCGCCGCTGGCGTCCGTGCCCAGCACCGACTGCACCAGGTTCAGGCTGAGGGAGATGGCCGCGCTGATGACCCACACGACACCGAAGTCCACGAGGGCGGCGGCGCCCCGGGACACGATGCCGGCGGGCTGGCCGTGGCGGGGCGAGATCTCCTCGACGGTGACGACGCTCATGACGCCACCTCGGCCGACGCCACCTCGACCGCCGGCGTGGGCGCCGTGGCCGATGCCAGCTCGGGGTACCGGGGGGTGCGATGCAGCAGGCGGTCGATGAAGCGGGACAGGAGCACGTCGCCGTTCATGGTGCGCACCCGCACGAGCTTCACGGAGTCGCTGGCGAGGACGCCGGTGGACTGACGGACGATGTCCTGGAGGCCGATGTCCGCCATCAGTGCCTGGAGGTCGACCCGCTTGATGATGCCGTCGACGTCGACCCGGTCCAGCAGGGCGTCCATGTCGATGCGCTCGAGGAGCGCGTCGATGTCGATGCGGGTCAGCAGGTCGTCGATGTCGACCTGACCGACGATGGCGTTGACGTCGAGCTCGCGCACCACGCCGTTGACGATCTGGTGCACCACGCCCTCGGCCATGGCCCGGCCGGCGCCGAGCGGCCCGAGCGCACGTCCCTCCGGTCGACTGTCCGCCATCGTTCGCTCCTGGGGTCGGTGAAACGGCCGACACTAGCGATGCCGGGTGGCTGGCGTGACCGCCGGGTGTCAGACCGCGTCGGGGCCGCGGCGCCCTCGGCCGCGACGGCACGCTCGCCGAGCGCAGGTCGCCCGGCCGCGAGGCCCCCGTGATCAGATCGACTCGATCACGGGCCTCGGGAGAAGGCACACCCTCGCCCCGCGACGGCACGCTCGCCCGCGCGCAGCATGCGACGACGTCGAGACATGCCGGGTGTCAGGTCGCCTCGAGCACCTCGAGGGCCAGGTCGTAGACCTCGGCGTCGTCTCGGTTGCAGAGGACGACGACCGACGTCGACGAGTCGGGCGCCACGAGGAAGTCCGAGCTGAACCCGGCCCAGGCGCCCGAGTGCTCGATCAGCCCGTCGCCCAGGGTCAGCCCGCCGCCGTAGCCGTAGCCCTCCTCGTCGAGCACCGGCCCGGGGGTGAGCAGCCCCTCCTCCAAGGGCGGGCCGCCCAAGGCGAAGGTCTCGAGGTTCGCCGCCCAGCGCTGGAGGTCCCGCACGCTGGACCACACCGCGCCGTCGCCGGCCTGCTCCCAGTTCGTCGTGTTCGCCTCGAAGCCTCCCTCGCCGTCGGCGGCGTAGCCCTCGGCGGCGGCGTCCACCACCAGGTCGGCGTCGTCGCGCACGACGGTCTGGTCCATCCCGAGGGGGCCGAACACCTCGTCGGCCAGGAAGTCCGCGAGCGTGCGCCCGTCCACCCGTTCGACCACCTGCCCCAGGAGGAAGTAGTTGGTGTTCGAGTACTCGAACGCGGCGCCCGGCTCGAAGGCCAGCTCGTCGGCCCCGGCGAGGGCCTCCAGCGCCTGCGCCGTCGTGGTCACGTCGGTGTCGTCGAAGTCCTCGGCGAGCAGCTCGGTGTAGTCCGTGAGCCCGCTGGTGTGGTGCACGAGGTCGTCGAGCGTGATGGCGGCGCCGTAGTCGGGGAGCTCGGGCAGGTGCTCGTGGACCTCGTCGTCCAGGGAGAGCTCGCCCCGGTCGGCCAGTAGGTACACGGCGGCGGCGGTGAACTGCTTCGACACCGAGGCGATGTCGAACGTCGTGGCCGCGTCGATGGCCTCGCCGGTGGCCAGGTCGGCGGTGCCGTACCCGCCCTCGAACACGACCTCGCCGTCGACGACGGCGCTGACGGCGCACCCCGGCTCCCCGTCGTCCCCTTCGCCGGCGACGATCTCGGCCACCGCGGCCGACGCCTCCGCCGCCGACGGGTCGTCGGGCTCGAACACGGGGGCGGTGGTGCTCGACGCCGAGCCGGCGTCGCCCGACGGGTCGCCGTCGCCACACGCGGTCGCGCCGGTCGCCAGCAGCAGGGCCACCAGCACGGCGAGGGCCGACCCGGCCCGACGCCGACTCACTACACGGCACCCCCGCTCCCGGCGCTCCGGGACCAGCGTGCTGTCGTCATGTACATCAGCCTGGTCCCAGAGCGGAGGCGGCCGGCCGGGGCGGGCACCTCAGCGGGCCCGAAAGGAGACCGGCAGGTGGCGCAGGCTGGTGTGCTTGTTGCTGCGGCCCCACTCGACGGGGCCGGCGAGGGCGAGGTCGTCGAAGCGGGCGAGCACCGCACCGAGCACGACGGCGATCTCCTTGCGGGCCAGTGGCGCCCCGAGGCAGTGATGCAGCCCGTGGCCGAAGGCGACGTGGGGGTTCGGGTCGCGCCCGACGTCGAAGCGGAACGGGTCGGCGAACGCGGCGTCGTCCCGGTTGGCCGACGGGTACCAGTGCGTCGTCTTCTCCCCCGCCCGGATGGTGTGGCCCGCCAGCTCGGTGTCACGGGTGGCGGTGCGCCGGTTGTAGGCGGTGGCGCTGGTCCAGCGCAGCACCTCCTCGACCGCGGTGGGCAGCAGGGCCGGGTTCGCCCGCAGGCGCGCCTGCTCGTCGGGGTGCTCGATGAGGGCCAGCACGCCGCCGGCGATCGAGTTGCGGGTGGTCTCGGAGCCGGCGGTGAAGAGCAGGCTGAAGAAGGCCTGGAGCTCGGCCTCGGACAGGGTGCCCGAGCCGTCGTCGGCGACGGCGTGGACCACCTGGGAGAAGAGGTCGTCGGTGGGGTGGGCCCGGCGCTCGGCGATGAGGTCGTCGCCGTAGCCCCGCAGGCCGAGCCCGGCGGTGGCCAGCTCGTCGCTCGACCCGGTGAGATCCCGGTCGCGGTAGTCGAGGATGGTCGTCGTCCACTCGAAGAGCTGGTGGCGGTCCTCCTGGGGGACACCCATCAGCGTGGCGATGGTCTGGAGGGGCAGTTCGGCGGCGACGTCGAGGAGCAGGTCGCACTCGCCACGGTCGGCGACCTCGTCGAGGATGGCGTCGGTCCGGGCGCTGAGCCACTGGTCGAGGGCGTCGACCGCCCGCGGGGTGAAGGCCCGGTTCACCAGCGCCCGGATGCGGGTGTGGGTGGGCGGGTCCGACATGTTCAACATCACGCCGGTGACGAAGCCCGGCGGCAGGTCGTCGAGCGTGGTGCCACCCCCGGTGCGCCCGGGGCCGGTCTCCGAGGAGAAGGTGGCCGGGTCGTGGAGCACGGCGAGCACGTCGGCGTGGCGGGTGACCACCCAGAAGCCCTCGCCACCGGGCGCGTGCTCGGTCGGCGGATGCCAGAACACGGGGTGGTCGCGGCGCAGCGCGGTGAACACCTCGTGCGGGAAGCCGTCCGCGAACAGGTCGAGGTCGGTCAGATCGACGTCGGGCGCATCCCCCGCTGCGGTTCCCACGGCCGCCGACGCTACCCGGGGGGGCATCGCCACCCCGGGCGGTCCTGCGACGCCCGGGTGCTACCTGGGGGCGAGGACCTGGCGCAGGTTGGCCAGCGCCCGGTGCTGCATGGCCTTCACCGCGTTGACGTTGCGACCCGTGATGGCGGCGACGTCCTCGAGGGAGAGGTCGGCCAGGAAGCGCAGGACCACGACCTCGCGCTGGTCGTCGCCAAGCTCTTGGAGCGCGGCGATGAGCTCGTCGTCCACCGGCTCGGGCGCCGGCGCCGCCGCGACCACCGGCGGGGTCCGGTCGACCACCTGGGGACGCCGGGCGCGGCGCCGGAAGGCGTCGGTCATGCGGTTCCGGGCGATGGTGAACACCCAGCGGCGAAGGTCGGTGGCGTCGCCGGTGAAGCGGTCGAGATCCCGGCTCACCTGGAGGAAGACCTCCCCGAGGACGTCCTCGGGATCAGGGGCACGGCGGGCCCGCAGGTAGCCGAGCACCGCCGGGGCGAGCTCGCGGTACGCGGTGGCGGCATCGGCGGCGAAGGGCGGAGCCTCGGCGGCGGCCAGAGTTGCACCGGCTCGGGTGGCCCCGGACGCCGACCGGTGCGCCACCGCGCCGACGGGGGTCGACCCGGAGATCAGGGGGTGCGCCTCCGCCCCGGCGGCGGCAGCCCCGGACGACGGTGGGTGCCCCTCCGCGCCCGACGCCGGCGCGCCCCGGGCCGGGTCGCGATAGTCGGTGACGACCGACGTCATCCGCGCTCCGAGGAGGATCCGAGGAGGCCGGTCGCGCCTCGCCTGGGGGCGGTCTCCGGGGCCGTGGTCGTCCCCGGCGTTCGGGTCGCGCCGGCGCCGGCCGCGAGGGAGCGGGACAGGACGGTCCGGGGGACCGTGGCAGCCCGGACCCCGTCCGGGGACCCCAGGACCGAGCCGGCGCCGGCGGCGAGGGAGCTGGCCAGGACGGTGCGGGGGACCGTGGCAGCCCGGACCCCGTCCGGGGACCCCAGGATCGAGCCGGCGCCGGCCGCGGCCGGGCGACCAGGCGCGACCGAGGCGCCCGCCGCGGACCGGGCGGCGCCGCCACCGCCGCCGGACGCCGTCGCAGCGGGGCCTGGCGGGTTGGCACCCGGCACGGAGGCCACCCCGGCGGCGCCCGACGCCGGTGCCCGGCCAGGGGCTCGTGCCGAGGCGGCGCCCGCCGGCGCGGCCGTGCCACCGCCGGCGCTCGTGCGGGGCGGTCGGCCGCCGCTGGCCGTCCCGGCGCTCGGGCCTACGGCGCCGGCCGGGCCGTTGACGTCGGTCGTCCCGCCGGGCGCCGTCGTCGCGGGCGGAGCGTCCTGCCCGGGACCGTCCCCGGGCGGCGCCGCCGAGTTCGGGGCCGGCCCCGACGCCGCGGGGCGACCGGCCCCGGCGTCGTCCGCCCGCCCGGCTCGACCGCCAGCGGTCGTCGGTGCCGTCCGACCCCCTCGCTCGGCCTGCTCACCCGGTCGGGCGGGCCGCCGGGAGCCGCCGTCACCGGCGCGGGCGCCGATCGACGAACCGGGCGGTGACGCCGGCGGCGCCACCTGCGCGTCGCCGGCCTCTCCGTCGTCGGCGCGCCGACCCCCACCCTGGGACACCTCGATGCCGATGCGGCGCAGCGTCGAGGACATGGCGGTCTGGGCCGGTGCGGGCAGCACCCCGGCCGCGGCCAGGCTGGTCGAGCCGAGGAGCAGGCCGGCCGCCGCCATCCCGACCACGGCCGCCCTCCCACGGCGTCGCCCTGCTCCCGACACCGAGCCGGTCGGCACCTCCGCCTCGACCCCCATGGCCCGGAGGTGCGCGGCCGCGACCGCTGGCGGCACCGGCGCGGTCCCGAGGGCACGCAGGCGCGCCACGACGGGGTCGCCGCCATCGGGTTCGCCCGCCAGGGGAACGACATCGGTCGGAAGGTGCATGGCTCCTACAGCGCCGGGGGACGGCCGGACGGTACGGAGGCCACCTGAGAGGAACCTGAGTGCTCGTCGCCGTATCCCCGTGGCGCCCGCCGGCGCTGGGCCGACCCGAGAGCAACCTCCCGGAAGGGGATCCCATGCACCGAAACCCACCTCGACGAACGCCGCGCACCCGACGCCACCGGGCGCGGGCCGCCGTGGCCTTCGCGCTCGCTGCGACGATCGTCACCGGCGCCACGACCGCCAGCGCTCAAACCGACGAGGCCGCGACCGAGGCCGCTCGCCCCGGCGGCCAGGGCGGCGGCGGTGGCGCCACGGCGCGGCTCGTGGTGCCGTCGTTGAACGGCACCGGGAACAACGCCCGCCGCCCGAACCAGGGCGCCGCGGGCCAGGCCTACTCGCGGGTCGCCGCGGCCGCCTACGCCGACGGCGCGGCCGCCATGGCCGACGGCGCCTCACCGCGCTACGTCAGCAACCGCATCTTCAACGACACCGGCCAGAACCTCTTCTCGGCCCGTGGGGTCACCCAGTGGGGCTGGGCCTGGGGCCAGTTCCTCGACCACGCCCTCGGCCTCGCCCAGGGCGGCACCGAGTCCGCCAACCTCGCCTTCGACGCCGCCGACCCCCTTGAGGAGTTCACCAACGACTTCGGCGCCATCGAGTTCACCCGCGACGCCGCGGCGTCGGGGTCCGGCGCCCGCCAGCAGGTCAACACGGTCAGCTCCTACCTCGACGCGTGGAACGTCTACGGCGGCACGACCGAGCGCCTCGAGTGGCTCCGCGAGGGCCCGGTCGACGGCAACCTCGCCAACAACGGCCCCCACCTGCTCCTCGACGCCGACGGGAACCTGCCCCGGCGCGACGAGCGGGGCGACTCGTCCATCGCGCCGACGATGGACCTGATGGGCCGCCTGACCGGCACGACCGACGAGGCCGCCGTGGCCGGCGACGTGCGGGCCAACGAGAACATCGGCCTCACCGCCATCCACACGCTGTTCGCCCGCGAGCACAACCGGATCGTGGATCGGCTGCCCACCAGCCTGAGCGCGCAGCGCCGCTTCGACATCGCCCGGCGCATCGTGATGGCCGAGCAGCAGTACATCACCTACCGGGAGTTCCTCCCCGCCCTCGGCATCAACCTCCCCCGCTACCGGGGCTACGACCAGCGGGTGGACGCCACCGTCTCGAACGAGTTCGCCACGGTGGGCTACCGCGCCCACAGCATGATCCACGGCGAGTTCGAGGCCGAGGTCGGCGCCGACGAGCTGACGCCCGACGAGGTCGACTCCCTGGAGGCCCAGGGCGTCGCCGTCGAGCCCGTGGGCGACGCCCTCGAGCTGGCCATCCCCCTGAACGTCGCGTTCGGCAACCCGGACCTGCTGGAGCTCGTCGGCGTGGAGGGCGTACTCGCCAGCCTCGGCGCCGAGGTGCAGTACGCCAACGACGAGCAGTTCGACAACCAGCTGCGCAGCGTGATGTTCCAGGTTCCCGGCCCCGGCGTCACCGACCCGGCCACCCAGTGCAACGACCAGTCCGACCTCACCCAGTGCTTCTCGGGCGTCGTCGACCTGGCCGCCATCGACATCGCCCGGGCCCGGGACCACGGCATCCCGTCCTACAACGACCTGCGCGCCGCCTACGGGCTGCCCCGCATCACGTCGTTCACCCAGCTCACCGGTGAGGCCACCGACCAGTTCCCGGCCGATCCCGAGATCGACGCCGCCAACCCGATCGACGACCCCGACATCCTCGACATCGTCGAGACGGTGCCGGCGACCGGGCTGCCCACCCGGGCGATCCGGCGCACCACCCTCGCCGCCCGGCTGCGGGCCATCTACGGCTCGGTGGACGAGGTGGACGCCTTCGTGGGCATGGTCGCCGAGCCCCACCTCCGCGGCAGCGAGTTCGGCGCGCTCCAGGCGGCGATGTGGAAGAAGCAGTTCACCGCGCTGCGCGACGGCGACCGCTTCTACTACGAGAACGACACGGGCCTGCGCACCATCCGGGAGCGCTACGGGGTGGACTTCCGGGTCAGCCTCAGCCGGCTGATCACCCGCAACACGGACCTCGAGAACGGCGAGATCGCCGCGGACGTGTTCCGCATCGCCCCCTGAGCGGGGCCATGCGGTAGCAAGGGCCGGTGCCCCCACGTCCACCGGCCCGTGGGGGGGCGGCCGCCCGGCGCCCCACGCGGCGGGCGGACGACCACTTCCTGCCCCTGGTGGCGGCCGGCGTGGCCTTCTACGCATTCCTCGCCCTCGTCCCCACGGTGATCGTGGCCATCACCCTCTACGGCGTGTTCGCCGACCCCGCCGAGATCGAGCAGCAGGTCGCCGAGCGCGCCGGCGCCGTCCCCGAGGAGGTGCGCTCGCTCGTGCTCTCCCAGGTCCGCGCCATCGCCGCCGGCGGGGGGACGAGCCGCACCGCAGCCGTCGTCCTCGGCACCCTGGTGGCGCTCTGGACGGCGTCGACCGGGATGAACAGCCTGGTGCGGGGCATCGACATCGCCCACGGCCGCCACCCCCGCCGCTTCGTCGAGCAGCGGGGCCTGTCGCTCGCCCTGACCGTCGGCGCCATCGTGCTCCTAGTGGTCGTCGGTCTCGTCACGGTGGTGGTGCCCCCCTGGCTGGGCGCGTCCGACCTCGGCGACGCCGGGCGCTGGCTGGCCGACGCCGTGCGCTGGCCGGCGCTCTACTTCCTGATGGCCGGCGCCCTGTCGGCGCTGTACCGGATCGTGGGCGGCGGCCACGGCCGCCTGCACCTCACGCCGGGGCCGGCGATCGGCGCGCTCTGCTGGCTGGTCAGCTCGGTCGGGTTCTCGGTCTACACCGCCAACTTCGCCCGCTACGGCCGAACCTACGGCTCGCTGGCCAGCGTCGTGGTCGTGCTGCTGTGGCTCTGGCTCGGCGCCGGCTCGGTCCTCGTCGGCGCCGAGGTCGACGCCGACCACACCGAAGGTCGATCGACGACGGTCTGAACCCGGACCCACCACCGGCCAGTCCCACGGCGCCCCGATGCGTCACGAACACACGAGAGATCTCCAGAGAGAGGTCGAGCAAAAGGAAGACCGCTACTTGCGAAGCACGATCGCTGTCTGAAAGTCGAACGCGTCCTCACGTACGTCCACGATCTCGAGGAACTGCCCCCAGGTCTCGAGGACATAGCTCCGGTCGTAGTAGACCATCGCGTCCTTCGATGCACGCCCGATAGACAGCATCGATGCGGTGATCCCGAGCTGTTGGAGGTCATCCGCGCGATCGCGGACCAGTTGCGTAGTCCAGTGGTCGAGGCTCGACTCCTGGACCCGCCGGATGTAGGACTGATCCATGATCGTGATGAACAGATGCCCCCCGGGGCGAAGGGTTCGCCGGAGCTCGAGCAGCCACGACGTAGCCATCTCAGAGATGTGGGAGAAGACAGACGTCGCGTAAACGAATCCGAACTGCCCATCCTCGAATGGCAGGTGTGGCAGCGTCGAGCACGGTGCGAACTTGAAGGGAGGCGTCAGGTGCTGCTGGCACCAGATGATCGAACTCTCGTTGATGTCGACGCCCCAGAACTCACCCTGCGTCGCACCAGCGACATCGGAGAAGTGTCGAGTGACGCGACCGGATCCACACCCGAGTTCCAGCACCGAGCCCCACGATGGCGCCGGGTAGCCGAGGTCGCGCATGACAGCGCGGATTGAGGACGCGTGTCCAGCACCAGTCGTCTCGTAATCCTCGTGCTCCCACAACTCGCGGGGGGGGGGATGGGGAACTCCCCTGGCGGCGGCCGGTCGACGCGCCCAATGGCCACCTCACCATCTGAGCCTTCGAGCGGAATGGACTTCGCCGGCAAGAGCGGCGAGTACCGGAGCGAGCGGTCGACCTCGAGCCGTGCAAAATGGGTGATCGTAGGCCGAAGCCGACCTCTGATGTACTCCCGCGCCTTACGCGGTAAGCGTGTGCCCACGAAGCCCACACTAGCCAACCGTTCAGGACTGCCGATCGGCCCGCCGGGCCGCCATCCGGCTCATCGAGAGCGTCAGGCGGTCAGGCTGCGGCTTTCACGACGCCACCACCATTCGCGCTCATAGGCGGCACGAACCGGCGCGCGCCTCGCCGCGTCACTGGCGTCCGAAGCGGCCGCCCCCTTGGTCTCCTGTGGTCCCATGACGACTCGGATCGCCACAGGTGTCACGTGAGAGGGCTCTCTTCGAGGACACCACCTCCTGTCCGGGTCCATCGGGAGACCCGGAGCAGTCGGGCGATCAGGCGCCGGCGGCCTCGTGGTCGAGGAGCCAGCGCTTGACCTCCAGGCCGTAGCGGAAGCCGCCGAGGCCGCCGCCGGTGCGGATGACCCGGTGGCAGGGGACGAACAGGGCGGCGGCGTTGCGAGCGCAGGCACTGGCCGCTGCCCGGACGGCATCGGGACGACCCGCCTTGGCCGCCAGCTCGGCGTAGGTGACGGGAGCGCCGGCGGGGACCGTGCGCAGCACCTCCCAGGCCTCGACGAGGAACGGTCCCGACCGCTGGTGCACGGCCACGGCGTCGATGGCGCCGAGGTCGCCGTCCACGTAGGCCGCCACGGCATCGGTGACGGGGCCGAGGTCGGCCACCGCGTCGAGCGCGTCCGGGCGCAGGGCGGGCGCCATGAGGGCGACGAGCTCGGCCGGGTCCTCGGTCCAGCCCGAGCCGTGGACGGTCACGCCGTCGGCGACGACGGTGAAGGGGCCGGCGGGGGTGGGGACGGTGGCGGTCTGCATCGTGGTGATCGACATCAGCGGTCCTTTCGGGGACGGGTGGAGCGGGCGGGTGCGGGACCCGACGATCGAGCCGGTCGGGAGCTGCCGGGTGGGCGGGGCGACCCGTGGCGCTCGGCAGACGGCGCGGGTGTGACGGTGGGGGTGGACCCATTCCCGGCGGCGGCAGGGGCGGCGCCGAGGCTGGCCCAGAGGTGCTGGAGGGCGTAGGCCCGCCAGGGGCGCCACCGCTCGGCCAGGGCGGTGGCGGCCGCCGGGTCCGCCGCCTCCCCGAGGGCGGTGAGGGCGTGACGGACGCCGAGGTCGCTCGGCAGGAACGCGTCGGGATCGGCGAGCGCCCGCATGGCGATGTAGGAGGCCGTCCACGGGCCGATGCCCGGCAGCGCGAGCAGCTGGGCCTCGGTGGCGGGCCGGTCGGCGCCGGGGTCGAGCACGAAGTCGTCGCCGGCGAGCGCCTCGGCGAGACCGGCGAGGGCGCGCTTGCGGGCGGCCGGCATCCCGAGGGCGTCGAGGCCGCCGACGATCTGGTCCGGTGCGGGGAACAGGTGGGTGAGACCGCCGACGGGCTCGCCGAGGGGCGTGCCCGCGGCGGCGACGAGCCGACCGGCCATGGTGCGGGCCCCGGCCACCGACACCTGTTGGCCGAGCACGGCCCGCACCGCCAGCTCGGCGCCGTCCACCGTCCCGGGGACCCGCCGGCCGGGCGCCGCCGCCACGAGCGGGGCGAGCAGCGGGTCGGCGCCCAAGTGCCCGTCGACGGTGACCGGGTCGGCATCGAGGTCGAGGAGGCGGCGCGTCCGCTCGACCGCCGCCGAGAGGTCGCGCAGGTCGTCGAGGCGCAACGTCGCCACCACGTGGCGGTCGTCGGGCTCGACGGGCAGGCGCACCGACACCACCCCGGCGCCGCGGGGCAGCCGGAGCGTGCGGTGGTAGGTGCCGTCGGCGGTGACCTCCTCGACGCCGGGGACCGTGCGCATCGCGAGGAAGGCGAGGAGGCCGGCGCCGTCCAGGGGCGCCCGGAACGGGAGGCGGACGGTCAGCGAGCCCGGGGTCACCTCGTCGTGGCCCTGCCGGCGGGCGCGCAGCTCGCTGGGGGTCTTGGCGAAGACCTCACGGATGGTGTCGTTGAACTGGCGGATGCTGGCGAAGCCAGCGGCGAAGGCCACCTGCGACAGCGGCAGGTCGGTGGTCTCGATGAGCAGCCGGGCGGCGTTGGCCCGCTGGGCCCGGGCGAGGGCGAGCGGCCCGGCGCCGACCTCGGCCACGAGCTGCCGGTGCAGGTGGCGCTCGCTGTAGTGGAGGCGCCGGGCGAGGCCCTGCACCCCCTCGCGGTCGACCACCCCGTCGGCGATGAGGCGCATGGCCCGGCCCACGAGGTCGGCCCGCAGGTTCCACTCGGGCGAGCCCGGCGACGCGTCGGGCCGGCAGCGCAGGCAGGCCCGGTAGCCGGCGGCCTGCGCCGCCGCCGCGGTCGGGTGGAACGTGACGTTCCCGGGCTTGGGCGTGAGCGCCGGGCAGCTGGGCCGGCAGTAGATCCGCGTCGTGCGCACGGCGGTGAAGAACCACCCGTCGAAGCGGGCGTCGCGGCTCTGCACGGCCCGGTAGCAGCGCTCGAAGTCCTCGATCACGGGAGCATCGTCGCACGACCCCGGTCGGAATACTGGCGGGAATCGGACACGGAGGCGGAAGGGCCCACACCGAGGGCGCGCCTACGATCGGGGCGATGAGCGGGGGCTGGGGAGCGCGGCTGTCACGGATCGGCGACCGCTCGACCGCGGCGAACCGCCTCGCCTTCGACCGCCCCGACCTCCTGCACCCGAACGTTGGCTCGAGCACCCGTGGTTGGGCCCACTACGGCGTCATGATCCCCGACCTGCCCGAGCCGTACGCGTACTTCGACGTCATGAGCATCGTCGGCACCCCGGGCGCCGCCGTGTTCGACAACGACCACCTCATGCAGGGCTCGCCCCGCAACACCGCCACGTTCGTGTCGGCGACCGCCACCATGGGCCACTTCGAGGCGTACTCCGTGCGCGACGACTGCGAGCTCGCGCCCGACGGGTCCCTCATCCGCTTCGGCGACCACCTCACGCTGTCGGGCACGTACCCGGACTTCCGCGTCGAGGCCGACTACCCGGGGACGGGGTTCACCGCCGAGCTCGCCGTCACCGCCACGCCGACGGTCACCTGGTTCGTGCGCAGCCGGTTCTACGACCACTACAGCCTCCTTTGTCGCTACGAGGGCTGGGTGGCGACCGCCGGCGAGCGAACCCCGGTGGCGGGCATGTGCACCTACGAGTACGGCGGCTCGGGCTCCATCTACAACCTGGCCGACTCACCGTGGCTGGCCCGCCTCAAGGTCCCGATCGACCAGTTCACCTACCAGATCGCCAACCTGGACGACACCAGCCAGCTGCTGCTCGGTCGCAACCGCCTGCGCCGCCTCGACCTCGGCGCGTTCGCCGCCGTGCGCTCGACCGACCGTCCCGGCAGCCGCCGGTACGAGGCGGCGCTGACCATTACGCCGGCGGCCGAGCCCCTCGCCACCCCGGACGGTCGGCGCATGGTCGTCCCCGACGGGGTGCGCTGGACCATCAGCGACGGCGGCCGCCCCATCGGCCGCTTCGAAGCCACCGTGGACACCCCTTGGGTGTACGGCCTCGGGGCCGGGTACGTCGCCGGCTACGAGATCACCGGCGAGCTCACCGAGCCGGACGGACAGGGCTCGTACGCGCTCGACCGCACCCGCGGCTACATCGAGTGGGCCGATGCCCGTCCCCTCGACCGCCAGCGCTCCCAGCCGGCGTCCGACGCCCGCTGAGCCCGGGTCAGCGCAGGTCGCGACGGTCGAAGCGCCAGAGGCCGACGGCGACGAGCACCACGATCAGGACGAGCGCCGGCACGGTCCCCTCGAGGGTGAACCCGTTGACCAGGGGGTCGCTCCCGGCGAACCAGTGCCAGGGCGAGAGGAAGCGCACCTTCTCCACTGCGGACACGAGGTCGCCGAACCCGTTGACGAGGAACGCCACCGTGGCCAGGGCGCTGGCCACCGCCAGCGACTCGCCCTTCTGGCCCGTGGCCGCACCCACCGCGAAGCCGGCTGCGGTGAAGACGAGGGCGAGCAGCAGGCTCTGGATGCACGCCGCCAACAGGTTGACGAAGGGGATGCCCTCGTCGAGCCCGACGATCGGATTGGTGATGGCGAGGGAGGCGAGCCCAGCCAGCATCAGCACCGTCATCAGCACGACGATGGCGAACCACCGACCGAGCGCGACCTCCAGCCGGGTGACGGGCTGCGCGAGCAGATACTCCAGCCGACCCTCGCGCTCGGCGCCGGCGATGGCGTTGGCGGCGAGGCCGACACCGAAGATGAGGAGGAGCAGGGCGAAGAACATCGCGAACAGCTGGCTCTGGAGGTAGCCGACGGGGCTGGTGATGGACAGGTCGCCGGTGACCCCGGTGAGCACCCGCAGGCTGTCGGGCAGCTCCTCCATCATCTGGTCGAACTCGGACTGGTCCTTCACGCTCGGGTAGAAGACGACGTTCACCTCGATGAAGGCCACGAAGGCGACGCACCACCACAGCAGCGCCCGGCGGCGATCGGCGAGCAGCCGCCCACCGACGGCGAGCGCACGGGAGACGCTCACGGCGCCGCCTCGTCGCCCCGAGCCCCGTCTTCTTCCGCGGCGTGCCGGTAGCGGGCGAGGAACACGTCCTCGAGGTCGGGTTGGTGGCTGGTGATGCGCTCGGCGCGGAGCTCGGCCGCCCGGGCGAGCACCGGGTGCACCGCGCCCTCGACCTCGAGCGCCACCACGGTGCCGTTGACCTCGACGCCGGCCACCCCGGGCACGCCGTCGAACGCGTCGGGCCCCACCGGCTCGGGGAGCTCGAGCTCGAGGTGCTGGAGGCGCTGGTGCAGGAGGTCGGCGACGGTGTCGACGTCGAGCAGGCGCCCCTCACGGATGAGCCCGACCCGGTCGGCCATCTCCTGGACCTCGGGGAGCAGGTGCGAGCTGAGGAACACGGTGGCGCCGTCCGCATGGCGCTCCCGCACCAGGTCGTGGAAGGCCTCCTGCATCAGCGGGTCGAGGCCGCTCGTGGGCTCGTCGAGGATCAGCAGCTCGGGGCGGTGGGCGAAGGCGGCGACGATGCCGACCTTGCGGCGGTTGCCGGTGCTCAGCTCGTCGATGCGCCGGCCGGGATCCAGGGAGAACCGCTCGCACAAGGCCGCGACCTCGGCACCCGCGCCGCCGTCGGCGCCCCGCAGCCGACCGAGGTAGGCGAACAGCTCGTGGCCGGTGAGGCGGGGATCGAAGTGGAGGTCGGCGGGCAGGACGCCGATGCGGTCCCGCACGGCCGGATCGCGTCCGGTGCCGCCCAGCACCCGCACCGAGCCCGACGTGGGTCGCAGCGCGTCGAGCAGCAGCCGGGTGGTGGTCGTCTTGCCGGCGCCGTTCGGCCCGAGGAAGCCGAACACCTCGCCCTGCTCGACGGTCAGGTCGAGGTCGGCCACGGCCACGAGCGCGCCGAAGCGCTTCGTCAGGGCCTCGGTCTCGATGACGGCCATGGCGCGAACCTACGTCGCCGGGCGGTCGCTCGCTGCCGGGATCAACCGAGGGTCATGGCGTGGGCGCGCAGCTCGTCGCGGTCGTCCGGGTGGGCGACGTCGACGAGCGCGAGGGCGCGCTCGCGCACGGTCCGCCCTCGCAGCGAGGCGGCGCCGTACTCGGTGACCACGATGTCGAGCTGGTGGCGCGGGGTGGTGACCACGGTGCCCTCGGGCAGGGCCGCGAGGATGCGCGAGACGGGCTGGCCGTTGACCTGGGCCCGCGACGGAAGGCAGATCAGGCTGCGATCCTCCAGCTCGAGGCCGGCGACCGACACGAAGTCCTCGTGGCCGCCGATGCCGGAGAACTGGCGGCTGCCCAGCGTGTCGGCGACGGCCTGACCCCAAAGGTCCACCATGAGGGCCCCGTTGATGGTGACCACCTTGCGGTTGCGGGCGATCACCTCGGGCGAGTTCACCACGTCGACGGGCAGGAAGCGCACGTCCTCGTTCCCGTCGAGCCACTCGTAGAGGTCGGTGGTGCCGGCGGCGAAGGTCGAGATGGACATGCCCTCGAACTGACCCTTGTGGGCGTTCGTCACCTTGCCCGCCTTGTGGAGCTCCATGAGGCCCGTGGTGAACATCTCGGAGTGCACGCCGTAGTCGCCGCCGTTGTCGTTGGCGAGGAGCCGGGCGATGGTCGAGGGGATGCCGCCGATGCCGGTCTGGAGGGTGCAGCCGTCGGTGATGAACGGTCGCACGTGGCGGGCGATCTCCTCGTCGACCTCGGTGGGCACGGCGTCGGGCAGGACGAACAGCGGACGGTCGCCTTCGATGACCAGGTCGGCGTCGTCGTAGTGGAGGCGGTGGGGGTGCTCGGGCATGAGCCCGAAGGTGCGAGGGGCATCGGCCACGACCTCGGCGATGACCACCCGCTCGGGGTCGGCGATGGCCCGGTTGAGCTCTGCGATCGACGCGCCGGCGTGCACGGAGAGGCTCATCCACCCGTCCTCGTCCGGCGCGGACACCGCGGTGGCGACGACCCGGGGGGCGATGCGCTCGAGGATGGGAGTGAAGCGGCGGAAGTCCGAAGGCACGAACTGGATGTCGGCGCCCGAGTCGAGCAGGAACCGCTCGGCCGGCCCGTAGAAGCCGCTGAGCAGGTGGACGCCGGGCCGGGTGAAGAGCTCGTAGAGATCGACGAGCAGGGCACCGAAGACGACGAGGTCGTCGAAGCGCTCGCGCTTGCCCAGGGCGTGGAGCAGGCCCACGGGTTGGCCGGGGCCGAGGGGCACGCCGAGGCGGTCGGTGTCGCGGATGAGGGCGGCGCCCTCCTCGGGCGAGTGCAGGGTGAAGGCCATGCCCGCAGTGTGGCCGACGGGTGGCACCCGGCACAGGGCCGGAGGTCCGTTCCCGTCACGGCCAGGCCACGGCAAGGTGGAGGCGAGCGCGTCCGGATTCCGGACGCTGTCGCCTCCACCTTCGGACGAGGTCGGGCCGGGGCGCGACGGCGGGGTAAGGGTGGCCCGCCTCGCTGCCGATCCTCCCGGGATGGCCCGGCCCGCCGCTCGACCCCGCCGCACCCTTCGTCGCTCCGCGCTCGCCCCCGCGGCGATCGGGGCGAGCGCGCTCGTCGTGCTCGTCGCCGCCATCGGCCTGAGCCCGGCGTCGGCGCTCCCCACACCGCTCCCCACACCGCTGGCCGCCCCGTCTGCGGCCGACCCGCCCTCGGTCGAGGGCGCGCCGCCTGCGGTGCTCTGGGTCGACCCGGTGCGGGGGCGCAACGCCAACAGTGGAGCGGATCGGGTCCACGCCCTGCGCACCCTCGGGGCCGCGTGGTCCCGGGTGCCCGGCCGCTTGGCGCCCGCCGGCGTGCGCATCCGCATCACGCCGGGCGTGGTGCCCTTCGGCTCGATCCGCAACGGCTGGCTCGAGGGCAACCACGGCACCGCCGACGCCCCCATCACCATCGAGGCCGCCGACGGTCCGGGGACCGTCACCATCGACGGCGGCCTCAACATGTACGACGTCGCCCACCTCACCTTCGACGGCCTCCGCTTCCGGGCCGGCGGCGGGCACCCGGCGGCGAGCGACAGCGCCGTGCACCTCGAGCGGGGCGACCACGTCCGCTTCCTGCGGGTGCGCATCGAGGCGGGCGCCAACATGCACGAGGCGCTGAAGGTCAACCAGTCGCAGCACATCGAGGTGGAGGACAGCAACATCTCGGGGTCGTACGAGAACCCGGTCGACTTCGTCGCCGTCCAGCACGGGCACGTGCTGCGCTCGAACATCCACCACGGCGAGGACTGGTGCATGTACGCCAAGGGCGGCTCGGCCCACCTCGTCATCGCCGGCAACCGCTTCCACCACTGCGGCACCGGCGGGTTCTCGGCCGGTCAGGGCACCGGCTTCGAGTTCATGACCTCGCCCTGGCTCCACTACGAGGCCTACGGCATCGAGGTGGTCAACAACATCGTCCACGACACCGACGGCGCCGGGCGGGGGGTGAACGGCGGCTTCGACATCCTCCTGGCCCACAACACCATGTTCCGGGTGGGGGCCCGCTCCCACGTGATCGAGGTGGTCCACGGGGGGCGCAGCTGCGACGGCGACACCACCACCTGCTCGGCGCTCAACGCCGCCGGCGGCTGGGGACCGTCCAGCGGCGATGCCGGCCAGGTGATCCCGAACCGCCACGTCTACGTCCTGAACAACCTCGTCGAGAACCGCGCGCCGTTCCGGAGCCAGTGGCAGCAGTTCGACCTGCGCGGCCCGGTCGACCCGCCGGCGGGGACGAACGTGCCCGATCCGGCGTTCGGCGACGACGACCTCCGCATCGCCGGCAACGTCATCTGGAACGGGCCCGTCGATCACCCACTGGGCGTCGAGGGGTCGACGGCGTGCACCGACGCCAACCAGACGTGCAACGAGGCGCAGCTGCGGCGGGACAACCTGATCAACGACGTGGAGCCCCGCCTCATCCGTCCCGGGCGGGCGCCGCGCGACTTCCGCCTCCGCGGCGGCGCGGTGTCCGGCGCCACCCTCGCCGCCATCCCGCCGGCGGTCTGGTCCGACGCACCGAGCCAACCCGACATCCGCTCCCTGGGCGGCCCGTGGAGCGCCGCCGTCCGCTTCACCCGCACAGGCGCACCACGGACCGGGTCCAGCCCGCCCGGCGCCTACTGACGCACCGCGGACAACGACCCGTCGGTTCGCCGGGCCGGTCTCCGCCGGCGACGCCACGACCGCCCCCTCGCCAGCCGACCTCGGCCGCTGCCGGTCCCGCCGGCGGGTCAGCGCCGCTGGTAGCCGAGGGTGAAGCTGCGCACCGCGCGGGCGAAGAGGTTTGGCTCGACGTCGGGCTCGGTGACCACCCGGAGGTCGGTGATGCGCTGCGGGAGCTCCTCGAAGAGGATGCGCAGGGTCTGGCGGGCCAGGTTGGCGCCGAGGCAGAAGTGGGTCCCGTAGCCGAAGGCCACGTGGTGGTTGGGGTTGCGGGTCACGTCGAAGCGGAAGGGCTCGTCGAACACGGCCTCGTCCCGGTTGGCCGACGGGTAGAGGAGGATCACCCGGTCGCCGGCGGCGATGGCCTGGCCACCCACCTCGGTGTCGACCGCCGCGGTGCGGAAGAAGTTGTTGAGCGGCGTGACCCAGCGGATCAGCTCCTCCACGGCCGTGGGCACCAGGTCGGGCCGCTCGGCCAGCAGCTCCCACTGGTCGGGGTGGTCGCACAGCACCCGCAGGCCGTGGGCGATCACGGTGCGGGTGGTCTCGGACCCGCCCGAGATGAACAGGCCCGTCTCGTGGAACACCGAGATCCGGTCGAGGGGCTCGCCGTCGATCTCGGCGTTGGCCCAGGTGGACAGCAGGTCGTCCATGGGACACCCGGTGCGCTCGGCCAGCAGGTCGTCGAGCTGGGTGTTGAACTCGAAGCAGGCGGTGATGACCCCCATGGCGACGTCGGGGTCCTTCTCCATCGAGTCGAGGCGCATCAGGCGCTCGGACCAGCTCTTCAGGTCGCGCCACTGCTCCTCGGGGAACCCGAGCAGCCGTGAGGTCAGGCGGGCCGGCAGCTGGGCGGCGAGCTGGTCGATCACCTCGATCTCGCCGGCGCCCGTCTCCCCGTCCCCGCCGAGAGCCTCGTCCAGGAGGCTCGTGACGAGGCCGCGGATCTCGTCGGCGCGGGTGCGCACCGCCGCGGGCGTGAACTCGCGGGAGACGAGGCGGCGCTGCTGCTGGTGGCGGGGATCGTCCTGGGCGATCATGTTCGTCTCGTCGGGCGAGGGCAGGGCGCGATAGGCGGGACCGCTCAGGAAGACGTCCGAGCGCCGCTCCACGTCGAGCAGGTCGGCGTGGAGGGTGATCCCCCACAGCCCGTTGGCGGCGTCCCGGTACACCGGCTCGTTGGCCCGCATCCACATGTAGGCGTCGTGGGGATCGGACCGGTAGAACTCGGGGTCGAGCAGGTCGAACGCCGGCCGGGTGCCGGCGCCGGGCAGGGTGGGTGCGCTCACGGCGCCATTGAAACACCGGCCGGGCCGTCCTGGGCCGCCCGGACCCGGACGCCACTGCGGGCCGTGCCCCAGCGCTGACCGTCAGGGATCGAAAAGATCCCGGCAACACGTGCTCTCATTCCCATCTTTCGTAGTAGACACAACTGTCTAGATACTCCCAAACAAGGCCAAGCTACCGTCGCGCTCAAGGTCCAATGAGGGCGGGAAGGCGAGCCGACGCAGGCATGGGTGGAACCGGAAGCTTCCCGATGCGGCCGTGCCGCCTGTCCCCCACGGCCGTCCTCTTCATCGTGCTCTCGTGCGCGCTGTGGTATCCATCGATGGAGGACGCCTCCGCCGCTCTCCGTCCCGAGACCGTGTCCTGCGACGACCCCCCGCCCTCCGGATACCCGGACGTGGGCGCCGACACCCCAATGGCGGCGGCCATCGACTGGGCCACCTGTCACCGCGTGATCGGAGCCGCGCCGGGCCGTGCCGGAGGGGCCTTCGCTCCGACCGAGCGCGTCCAACGGGGCACCCTGCTCAGAGCGCTCTGGGTGCTGTCGGGACGGCCCGCCCCCTTCGGTCCGGGCGAGGCCTTCGACGACGTCCCGGCGTCCTCACTCCTACGTCGCCCACTCGACTGGGCGACCTCGATCGGCATCGTGCACGGAGGACCTGGGCGCACCTTCCGGCCCCGCGACGGGGCGACCCGTTCGTCGTTGGTCACCTGGGCGTTCCGCGCGCTCTCGGGCGGCGACGTGCCGTCGTCGGCGACGACGCTCCCGGTCACCGACGTTCGCGCCGGCAGCGCGCGCCACACGGCCGTGGCCTGGGCCCACGCCGCCGGGCTCGTACACCTCACCAGCGACGGTCGCTTCCGGAGCACGGCCCCCGCCTCGCGCGCCGCCGCGGCGAAGTTCCTCTGGCGAGCAGCAGGCACCCCGGCGGCGTGGGAGCAGACCTTCGCCGGGGCCGCCCTCCTCGCGACCGCGGACGGGTGGTGGGACACCGCGGCCTGGGACGGCACCGGCGGCGTCGTTCCCGACCTCTCCGGCGGCGACCACCCGCTCTCCCTGGCTGCGGGCAAGGTCGGGCCCCCGGTGGTGCTGGGCCTGGAGGCCGACCGGCGACCGTTCCTCTTCCACCCGGGCTGGGACGACATGATCCTCGACACGCCGGACAACGATCGCCTCCCGACCGGCGACTTCGAGTTCCGCCTCGACGCCGACCTCACCCCCGAGCTCCAGACGAGCCCCTCGCCGGACAACGTCGTGTTCCACCAGGGAGGCACCGGGAACGATGCGTCGCTGGCCGTGTCCTATCACCGGGAGACCGGCGCCCCGACGGTCTGGTGGTCCAGCGACGGGGTCGCCTGGCACAGCGAGACCGGACCGCCGCCGAGCGTGGGCGTCGGCGCCGGTCGGCGCGGCGTCCGGTTCGTGGCCGACGACGGGGCCGGTGGCCACCGCATCGAGTTCTACGAGCAGGATGGCGGGCGGGCCACCGAGGACCTGCTGCTCGCCTTCGACGACCCCGCGTGGCAGCCGGCCGGGTCGGTGACGCAGCCGGGCCTCGTCACCATCCACGACTCGACCCGTGAGGTCGCCATGTCCTCCGGTGACGACCAGGTGGGCGGTCGTCTGGCCTGGGGCTGGGGCCGGATCCGGCGGATGGCGCTCACCACCCCGGCCGGCCGTGCGTTCGACCTCGACCCTTCGACGATCGACCTGCCGCTCACCTGGTCGCGCTCCGGGCCCATCCCGGGGACGCAGCACTGCTGGTGCATGCCCGATGACACCGGCGGTCCCGCAAAGGACGGCTCGTTCACCGATGCCACCGGCGCGACGTGGACCATCCACAACTGGCAGACGGGCTCCGCGCCCATCGCCCTGGTCGACCGACCGTCGATCCTGCTCGGCAACGGCGCCCGGCTCACCTCCGAGCCCACGGACGCCTTCGCCCCCGGACCGGACGGGCTCACCGTCGTCCTCGGGTTCCGATGGACCCGCTCGGGCATCTCGGGCGCCTTCCTCGCCTCGCAGCGCCCGGGCACGCTGAACCACGACCTCCCGGGGTGGAGCATGCTGGTCACGGGCTTCCTCTGCTGCGGCCCGGCCTTCGTCGTGAGCGACGAGGCGGAGACGACCGCCGCCCGTTCGCCGGCCGAGCCCGACGGCGACGCGACCACGGCCATCGGCGTGCTCGACCGGGTCGCGGGCACGGTGCGCTCCTTCAGCGCCGGGATCCCCGGGACCGCGGAGACGGCCACGCCCGATGCCGCTCGGACGATCACCGCGGAGGCCTTCACCGTCGGCGGCGATCTCGACGCCTCCCTGCACTCCTACGGCGGGTTCGAGTTCTTCGGCGCCGCGGTGTTCCGGCGTCCCCTGTCCGACGCCGAGGTCGCCGCCGTCGACGCCTACCTCACGGACGCCGACCGTCGTGCCGAGGTCACGGTGCCGGCGCCCGTTCGCTTCGCGTGAGCCGGGCCGGCGCTCGAACGATTGCTCGGTCGGTCGGTCGAGCCGGCTGACCGGTCGACCACCTTCGTCATCCCGAGGCGGGCGGGGCACGAATAGCCTCCGATGATGCTCGCCGAGCCCGATGCCATCGCCGCCGCCTACGCCGGGACCCGCGCCCGCAGCACCGAGCTGCTGCGCGCCGCCGGGCCCGACGCCGTGGCCGAGCAGCCCGTGCCCGCCTGCCCGCAGTGGACCGTCCGCCAGCTCGCCTCCCACATGTGCGGGGTGTGCGACGACGTGCTCGGGGGCAACGTCGACGGGGCCGGCACCGATCCGTGGACCGACGTTCAGGTGGCCCGCTACGCCGACACCCCGCTCGGCGAGATCCTCGACCACTGGGACGACGTCGGCCCCCAGCTCGAGGCCGTCATCCCGGCGGTGCCGCCGGCGCCGGCGTCGCAGATGGTGTTCGACGTCACCACCCACGAGCACGACCTGCGGGGGGCGCTGGCGCAGCCCGGCGCCCGCGACTCGGACAGCATCGTCGTGGGCTTCGGCTTCCTGGCCAAGAGCCTCGACCGCCTCATCAAGGCGCAGGGTCTCCCCACCCTCCAGATCACCGCCGCCAACCGGGTCCTCACCCTCGGCGGGGTGCCGATCGGCTCGGAGGCCGAGGTCCACCTCGCCGGCTACTCGTTCGAGCTGTTCCGGGCCTTCGGCGGCCGCCGCACCCTCGCCCAGGTGCGCGCCCTCGACTGGTCGGCGGACCCGACGCCCTACCTCGACGCCTTCTTCGGCGGCATCCTCAAGCCCCCGACCGAGCCCCTCGACGAATGACGCCGTTCTGCCATCACCAGCCTGTTCTGCAGAACAGGCTGGTGCTGGCAGAACGGGGGGACTGGCTCAGGCGCGGGAGGCGAGCGCCGCCGCAGTGCGCTCGAGGCAGTCGGTGTCGACCGTGCCGGGCACCAGGATGAGCTCGTCGCACCCCGCCGCCTCGGCCCCGTCCAGCAACTGGTGGAGCGCCGCCTCGTTCCAGACGCGGGTCTCGGCGGCCATGGCGTCGGCGAACTCCGGCCCGAACACGGCGAGGTAGCGGGCCGCGAACCGCCGCAGCTCGTCACGGGCAGCCTCGTCGTCCTCGCCCAGCAGGTAGAAGCAGCCGTTGACCTTGCGAGGGCCGGTGTCGCGCCCCGCGTCGGCCCAGGCCCGGTCGGCGAGGGCGAACGTGCCCGCCATCTCGTCGGCCACGCCGGCGACGCTGAAGCCCGTGACCCCGTCGGCCCACCGGGCGGCCCGGGCCATGCTCTTCGGGCCGAGCGAACCGGCCAGCAGCGGCGGCCCGCCCGCCTGCACGGGCGGCGGGCCGATGGGATCGGCGCCGTCGAAGGGCGGCTCGCCCGCCCACAGACGCCGAAGCTCGGCCACCTGCTCGTCGAGGTGGGCGTGGCGGCGGGAGAAGGGCGCCCCGAGGCTGCGGTAGTCGTGCTCGCGGCCGCCGACGCCGACGCCGAGGGTGAAGCGACCGTTGGAGACCTGGTCGAGCGCGACCGCCTGCTTGGCGACCTCGGCGGCGGGGTGCAGCGGCAGGACCACGACGTTGGCGATCACCCGCACCCGCTCGGTCACCGCCGCCGCGGCGGCGAGGGCGACCGTCCAGTCCTGGTTGTCGAACGAGATGCGCTCGCCCGTGCTCACGCTCGAGAACGGGCCGGCGTCGATGCCCCGAGCCCAGTCGACCGTGGTGGTCGGCCCGTACCCCGGCGCCATGGTGGGCAGTGCGATCCCGATGTCCATCGCCGGAACCTACCTGGCCCCCTCCTACTGCTTGCGCAGGGCGTCGCGGGCGTCGGACTCGGGGTCGGTGAAGGGCTCACCGCTCACGTCCACCAGCACGCGGTGCAGGGGGCCGGTGAAGCGGAAGGGCATGCGGTAGTCGGCGCACACGGGGACACCCCAGTGCTCGCCGCAGTGCAGGCCGTCGCCGGTGATGGCGAAGCGCACGGGGGTGAACTTCGGGATTTCCCCGGCGCCGACCTCGACCCCGTCGGCCAGCAGGTGGGCGACGCCGCGGTGCTCGTCGGTACGCTCGAAGTGCAGGGCCAGCGTCCGGGCGGCCGGGTCGAGGGGCGTCGAAACCGCCCGCTGTTGCTCGAGGCCGACGTAGTTGTGCACGTAGTGCAGTCGCCCGTCGGCCACGAAGAGCACCCAGCCGCCGAGCACCGAGCCCTGCACGAGCAGGATCCCCTCGGCGTCGCCGAGCGTGCCGGACAGCTCGGCGGTGACAGTGTGGGAGCGGTTGCGGACGTTGACGGTGCACGTCTCGGGGACGGGCGCCCCACCCGGGCGGAACTCGTAGTGCTCGCGGTCGGGGACACCCGGGCGCTCGAGGCCGAGGATGGCGGTGAGGAGGTCGGTGTCGACGGGCAGGACCTGGTTCGCCTCGGCCTCGACCCACCACCGGTCGATGAGGGCCTGGAGGCGTTCGGGCTCCTCGGCGGCGAGGTCGTGGCACTCCGACGGGTCGACGGCCACGTGGTACAGCTCCCACGGGTCGTCGTCGATGTGGATGCTGGTGTCGGCGATGGGGTGGTAGGTGACGGCCTTCCAGCCGTCCTGGTAGAGCGCCCGGCTGCCGAGCATCTCGAAGTACTGGACCGTGTGGCGGTCGGCGGCGTCGGGGTCGTCGAAGCTGTAGGCCAGGCTCGTCCCCGCCACGGGCTGCTGCTCGACGCCGTCGATGACCGCCGGCATCTCGACGCCGATGGCCTCGAGGATGGTGGGCAGCAGGTCGACGGCGTGGCTGTACTGGCGCCGGCGCTCGCCCCGGGCCGCCATGCCCGCGGGCCAGTGCACGATCAGGGGGTCGCAGACCCCGCCCTCGTGGGTCTCGCGCTTCCACCGCTTGAACGGCGTGTTGCCGGCGACGGTCCAGCCCCAGGGGTAGTTGTTGTGGATCGTCGGGCCGCCGATCTCGTCGATGCGCTCGACCGCCTCGGCGACGCTCATCTCGGCCACGTTCCAGTTGCGGGCGTCGTTCACCGAGCCGTTGGGGCCGCCCTCCGAGCTGGCTCCGTTGTCGGACAGCACCATCACCAGCGTGTTGTCGAGCTCGCCGGTCTCTCGCAGGCGGTCGAGCAGGCGCCCGAGGTGGTGGTCGAAGTGCGAGAGGTAGGCGGCGAAACACTCCATGTAGCGAGCCGACACCCGCTGCTGGTCCTCGGGCAGGTCGTCCCAGGACGGCACCCACGGCGGGCGGGGCGACAGGTCGGTGCCCTCGGGGAGGACACCCGTGGCGATCTGGCGGGCGAAGGTCTCCTCGCGCCAGGCGTCCCACCCCTGGTCGAAGTGACCGCGGTAGCGCTCGATCCACTCGGCGGGCGCCTGGTGCGGTGAGTGGCAGGCACCGGGGCAGAGGTAGAGCAGCCACGGCTTGTCGGGCTGGACGGCCCGGAGGTCGCCGAGGAAGGCCAGGCCGTGGTCGACGAGATCCTCGGTGAGGTGGTAGCCGTCCTCGTGATCGCCCGGCGGCGGGACGGCGTGGTTGTCGGACACCAGGGTGGGCCCGAACTGGCTGGTCTCGCCGTCGAAGTAGCCGTACCACCGCTCGAAGCCCCGGCCCAGGGGCCACCGCGCCCGCGTCGCCCCGACGTGGTGCTCGTGCTCGGGGGTGAGGTGCCACTTGCCCACGGCGTAGGCGGCGTAGCCGTGGGGGGTGAGCACCTCGGGGAGCATCCCGCAGCTCTTGGGGATGACCGCGTCGTAGCCGGGGAAGCCGGTGGCGAGATCGACGACCCGACCCACGCCCGCGGCGTGGTGGTTCCGCCCGGTCAGCACGCACGCCCGGGTGGGCGAGCACAGGGCGGTGGTGTGGAAGTTCGTGTACTGGAGCCCGCCGGCGGCGAGGCCGTCGAGGGTGGGGGTGGCGATGTCCGAGCCGTAGCAGCCGAGCTGGGCGAAGCCGACGTCGTCGAGGACGACGACGAGGACGTTGGGCGCGCCCTCGGGTGGCCGGGGCTCCGGGGGCCACCAGGGGGTCGACTCGGCCCGGGTGCGGCCGATGACCCCCTGGAACTCGCTGCGCTCTCCCACGGTGCGGTGCCGCTCCCGAGCCGACCGGCGCCGCCGTTAGCCGGCGGCCGGCTCGAGCGGGATGACCCCGATGCTGGCCAGGCCCACGTTGAAGGCGCCGACGTCGTCGGCCGGCGCTTCCTCGGTGGAGGTGCAGTCGGCGGCGTTGTAGTCGCGGTCCCCCATGTCGGCGGCCGGCGGAACCTCGACGACGCCCCGGGCCTCACCGGTGGCGCACGAAGGGACGTTCAGGTTGGTCACCTCGACGGCGGCGTCACCGGCCACGAGGGCGTCGCGGTTCTCCTCGACCCACTCGAGCATGAACGTGACCCCGGTCTCGTAGTCGAACGGCTCGGAGTCGATGCCCTGGCTCGTGGCGAGGGCGGGGATGCCCTGTGCCGCCGCCGCCCGAGCCGCACCGACGGTCCCGGAGGCGTCGATGATCGGGCCCATGTTCTGGCCCTCGTTCAGGCCGGTGATGACCACGTCCGGCGGCTCCTCCACCACGTTCTCGAGCCCGTAGTTGACGGCGTCGGCGGGGAAGCCCTGCACAGCGGTGACCGGGTAGCCGCTGAGGGTCTCCTCCTCGGTGGCGGTCAGCTCGCCTGGCGTGGTGTTCCCCCCGCTGCCGCTCTGGTTCTCGGCCGGCGCCACCACGGTCACGTTGGTGTCGGGCAGGGCGATCAGCGCCTCGACCACCGCATCGATGCCCTCGGCGTCGAAGCCGTCGTCGTTGGACACGAGGATGTCGAGCGTCTCGGCCGGCGCCGCCGTCGTCGTGGTCTCGGCCGCGGCCTCGGTGGTGTCCGAGGCGGCGTCGTCCGAGCCGCCGTCGTCGCTGCTGCTGCACCCCACGGCCAGCGCGGCCACGCACACCGTCGCCGCCAACGTCCACCCGATCCGTCCGCGCATGTCGCCCCCCTGGGCTCGTCCTGTAGAGGGGCGAATCCTAGGCTCACCCGCCGTGACCCGTGGGACCGCCGTCGTGACGGCCGCCGAGAGCGAGCGCGACCAGCACCACACCGCGGCGGCGCTCGCCGCCAGTGGCCTCGCGCCGGGCGACCGCGTCGCCCTCGCCGCCGACGGCAGCCCCGCCTACGTGGCCGTCGCGCTCGGGGCCCTGCGCACCGGCATCATCCCCGTGCTGATCAACACCCACCTGCTCCCGGCCGAGCAGGACGCGTTGCTGGCCGACGCCCGACCCTCGCTCGTCCTACGAGACGGCGAGCTCGACGCGCTCGTGGCCGACGGCGCCTCCCACCCCGAGGTGGCAATGGCGCCGGCGCCGCTCGGGCGCCCGATGATCTACACCTCGGGCACCACAGGCCAGCCGAAGGGGGTGTGGTCCGGTGTGCTCGACGACCAGGACGCCGCCGCGCTGCTGGCCGAGGAGCGCGACCAGTGGGGCTTCCGCGCCGACGACGTGCACCTGGTGGCGTCGCCGCTGCACCACTCGGCGCCCCTTCGCTTCGCCGCCGGCACCCTCCTGGCCGGAGGGACCGTCGTGCTCCCGGGCCACTTCACCGCCGAGGGTTTCCGTGCGGCGGTCACCGCCCACCGCCCGACCTCGGCGTTCCTGGTGCCGGCCCACCTCCAGCGCCTCTTCGCCCCCGACGCCCCGCCGCTCCCCGACCTGTCGTCGTTCCGCCTCGTGGCGCACGCCGGCGCCCCCTGCCCCACCCGCTTGAAGGAGCGGGCCCTCGAGGCCTTCCCCGAGGGCTCGCTGTGGGAGTTCTACGGCTCCACCGAGGCGCAGTTCACGGTGTGCTCCTCCGACGACTGGCGATCGCATCCGGGCACCGTCGGGCGGGCGCGGGCAGGGCGCCGCCTCTCCGTCGATGACGACGGCACCATCTGGTGCGACTCCCCACGCCACGCCCGCTTCGTCTACTGGAACGACCCAGCGAAGACCGCGGCGGCGTGGCGCGGTGACGCCTGCACGGTCGGCGACCTCGGTCGCCTCGACGACGAGGGCTACCTGTACCTCGAGGGGCGGCGCAGCGACCTCGTGATCACCGGCGGCGTGAACGTCTACCCGCTCGAGGTCGAGCGCGCCCTGCTCGAGCATCCGCAGGTGCACGAGGCCGCCGTGTTCGGCGTGCCCGACGAACGCTGGGGCCAGCGGGTGTGCGCCGCGGTGGTGGGCGAGCTCAGCCCCGCCGAGGTCGACGCGTGGCTGGGCGAGCGGGTGGCGCCCTTCAAGCGGCCCAAGACCGTCGTCGTCGTCGACGCCCTCCCCCGCAACTCGATGGGCAAGGTCCGGCGCAACCGCCTGGGCGCCGAGCTCGGGCTCGAGTAGCCCGAGCCGGTCGGCCGGCGCTCACGAGCCGAATGGGCTCCCGTCGGGCACTGCCGCGGCCAGCACGGCCGCGAGCGGGTCGGCCAGGCGGCGGACGTACCCGGTGGTGAGGTGGCTGTCGTCGCGGTACACGAGCTGGTTGCCGACGATCACCGGGCACCACGTGGCGCCACAGGCGAGATCGGTGGTCGGCGCGTAGACGGCGCCGGCATCGTCGGCCGCCGATCGGGCCACGGCGCCGAAGCCGCCGTCGTCGAGGTCCGCTCGGGCGCGGACGCAGTCGGTGGCGCGGTCGAGGTGCTCGGCGAGGCAGTCCGGCACCCAGCCCTCGGGGTACGGCGTGTCGCCCAGCACCACCGTCGGTGCCGCGGCCGCGAGCGTGTCCAGGGTCGCCGAGAAACCGTCACGCCACTCGTCGGCGGCCGGCGCTCGCCCCTGGGCGTCGACCGCGTAGCGCGAGGTGTTGGTCACCAGCACGAGGTCGGGGGCGAGGTCGGCCGCGAGGTCGAGAGCTGCGGCCCGCCACTCGTCGCACTCGCGGAAGGCGCGACCGAGCGCGCCGTCGTGGACGGTGACGGCCGCCGCCGGGCAACCCGCCTTGGTGAGGGGCACCACCGTCACCCCCTCGCGCCGACCGAGGGCGTCGAGCGCCGGCACCCACTGCGCGGCGTGCGAGTCGCCCAGCACCACGACCGTGCGATCGCCCTCGGGGTCCCCGTACCGGCAGCGCCGGGGCGTGGTCTCCAGAGCGGTGAGGTGGCAGCCGTCCTCGTACACGGGCGGGAAGTCCTGGTCGGCGCCGGCGAGCCCGGGAGTCAGGTTGGCGGGCACCTCGTCCACGAGCGCGGCGCGGTCGAGGGCCTGGGCATCGACCGACCGCCGAGCGACGTCGGCGGCGGCCTGCCCCGGCCCGACGATCTCGCCCTGCGCCGCCACCAGGCCGACGAACACCGCGATCAGCACGCCGGTCACGCCCAGCCCGAGGGCCAGGCTCAGACGGGGCGCGGCCACGAGTCGAGGGTCTCGCCGGACCGGTTGCTCCACCCAGCGGTAGGTGGCCGCCGCCAGCACGAAGGCCACCCCCGCCGCCGCGACCGCCGGCGGCCCCCCGACCTCCCGATCGAGGGCGATGGCGACGAACACCATCGCCGGCCAGTGCCAGAGGTACCAGGAGTAGGACCGCACGCCCACGGCCCGCAGCGGGCGAGCCGCGAGCAGGGCGCTGACGCCGCCGTCGGCCGCCGGGGGTGCCAGCAGCACGAGGACGGTGGCGAGCGTCGGCACGACGGCCCACGCGCCGGGCCACGGCGTCGACCCGCCGGCGCGAACCACCGTGGCGGCGATGGCCACGAGCCCGGCGACCGCCGCCGCGGCGCGCACCCGGTGCGACAGGCGGGCGCTGAGCGGGCGCCAGGCCAGCGCCACCAACGCGCCGGCGCAGAGCTGCCAGGCCCGGGTGGGGAGCGAGAAGAACGCCCAGGAGGGGGCGGTGACGACCCAGCGCTGGGCCAGCAGGAACGACGCACCCGCGAGGCCGGCGACCGCCAGCGCGGCCCGGCGCCTGGGTCGAGCGCCCCGGAAGACCAGCCACAGCACGAGCGGCCAGAAGAGGTAGAACTGCTCCTCGACGGCCAGCGACCAGAACTGCTGGAAGGGCGATGGCGCCAGGTGGGCCCGCAGGTAGTCGAGCTGCTGGGCGGCGAGGCGCAGGTTGATGGTGTACGAAGACGTGGCGAGGGCATCAGCGGCGAGGTCGCGGTGCCGGAGGGGCGACACCACGAACCACCCGACCGCGACCGTGGCCACGGTGACCAGCGCCGCCACCGGCAGGAGCCGACGGAACCGGCGCCCGTAGAAGCCGCTGACCGACAGTCGGCCGCGGCCCTCCACCTCGCGGGCCAGCAACCCGGTGATGAGGAAGCCGGAGAGGACGAAGAACACGTCGACCCCGGCGAAGCCGCCCGAGAAGCCGGGCAGGTCGGCGTGGTACGCCACGACCGCGAGGACCGCGAGCGCACGCAGCCCGTCGATCTCGGGACGGTACGAGGGGTCGGTCACCGGATCGGCGCGCCGATCGGCCCGTGCCGCCGCGGCAGCACGGGTGGCGGTCAGCTCAGCCGACAGGGGGCGGCGCCGGGGGCGTGGACGACGGCACCGTGGTGGCGGGCGGCAGCGTCGTGGGAGGCACCGCGGTCGTGGGCGGCGCCGGAGTGGACGGGGGCACGGTGGTGGGCGGAGCGGCGCCCGGGGCCGGGCCCACTGCGCCGGGCACCGGGGTCGTGGTAGTGGTGGTGGTGGGTGCGGTCGCCTCGGCGAGCAGGGAGGCGATGTACAGGGCCAGCGCGTGCAGCGTCCGGGCCGCCAGCGCCCGCATCACCGGGACGCCCGAACCGAAACTGCCGTTCCCGTACGGAGCGAGGATCCCGTTGGTCACGGCCCAGTCGACCGCGGCGGCGTACGCCGGCGCCACGTCGGGCCACGAGCGGGGGACGACCCCCTCCGTCGGGCGCTGCATGGCCCGCCACAGGTACACGGCCAACGCCTCGCGGGTGACGAGGTCGCCGCCGCGGAAGGTCCCGTCGGGGTAGCCCCGCATGATGCCCTCGGCCTGCACCCAGCCCACGGGCCGGCGCAGGCCGGTGGGCACGTCGCTCCAGGTCGACCGGGGCCGGTCGGTGGGCGACCCCGCGAGCCGCCACAGCATCTGGGCGAACTGGCTCCGGTCGAGCGGCACCCCGAAGCTGCCCAGCTGCGCCCGGTAGGTGCCGTTGCGGTAGGGATCGGCGATGCCGTTGGTGCCGGCCCACGCGACGGCCTCGGCCGACCGCGATCGGTCGGGCACGTCCCAGAACGGCCCCGACGTGAAGGAGGGGTCGCAACCCTCGGCCGCCTGACCGGCGAGCAGGCCCAGCTCCCGCCGGCCCGCCTCGGTGTGGTGGAGGCGGTCGGCCAGGAAGAACCCGCGGTCGCCCGACAGCCAGTACCAGGCTGCGTAGGGCACCAGCGCGACGTTGCGGCTCGCGTAGCGGTGCTCGGCCAGCACCCGACCGAGGATCCGGTTGAACGCCGTCCGGTGCTCGTTCACGTAGGGGTACGCGATGTTGGCCGTCGGCTTCTGGTCGAACCAGCGCACGCACGTGACGTCGGGCGGAGCGAGGGGCGTGCCGTCGGGCGCGAGGTTGAGCACGGTGTCGAGGAACCGACGCACGTCCCTTTCGAACTTGGCCGGGCTGTGGTCCCAGAAGGCGTCGCCCGTGCCCAATTCCACGAGGAGGATGTCGGGCCCACCGGGGGCCTCGACCACCGGGCGCAGCCGGGGCAGGTGGTACCCGATGTAGCCGGCCGCCACCGAGTGGTAGTAGGCGACCGGGTGGGTGCGCTGGACCTGGCGGCGCACGTAGTACCCGGCGTCGCGGCCGATCGAGTCGCCCACGAAGGCCACGCTGGGCACCTGGGGGGTCGGCAGCGGGCGGGGCAGCCATCCTTCGGGCGCGGTGAGCTCGAGGGGCGGACCGTCGGGCGCCGGCGGGTCCGACTCGGCCACCGCCGCCTCGGGCGGGGCGGAGGCGTCGGGCGCGCCCTGCGCGCCGGCCGGACCGGCGACGGCGCCGGCGGCGAGCGCGACCGCCAGCACGAGGGTCGTCGACGTCTTCCACCCGGCGCGCATGACCGCACCACGGTACCGGTCACGTCCGGTGCCGGTCATTCGGCCGCTGCACGGAAGTAGGGTCGGGCGGCCGGCGAGAACCGAGTCGGCGGGGTGCGGGAGGCGTTGGTGGCCGGACTGCCGGAGATCGAGGGCTACACGGACCTGGAGCGGCTCGCCCGTGGCGGGTTCGGCACGGTGTACCGCGCCTGGCAGGTGCGCTTCGGGCGCGTCGTCGCCCTCAAGGTGCTCGACGTGGAAGCCCTCGACGAGGACGCCCGCCGCCGCTTCGAGCGCGAGTGCCTCGCCATGGGCAGCCTGTCGTGGCACCCGAACGTGGTGGCCCTGCACGACTCCGGCATCACCGCGGACGGCCGGCCCTACCTGGTGATGGAGTACCTCGAGGCGGGGTCGCTCGGTGATCGGCTCGACCAGGGGCCGCTGGCGTGGCCGCACGCCGTGCGCGCCGGGGTGGAGGTGTCGGGGGCGCTCGGTGCCGCGCACGCCGCGGGCACGCTGCACCGCGACCTCAAGCCCGAGAACCTGCTCGTCGGCCCCTTCGGCGAGACCAAGCTCGGTGACTTCGGCATCGCCGCCGTCGAGGGCTCCGCCCGCACCGTGGGCGGCGCCGTGTCGCTGACCATCGCCCACGTGGCCCCCGAGGTGCTCGGCGGCCACGAGCCGGGCGAGCAGTCCGACGTCTACGCCCTCGCGTCGACCCTCCACACCCTGCTCGCGGCCGAGCCTCCGTTCGACCCCACCGGCTCGGTCGGCGACGTGCTCGCCCGCATCGTGCACCTCGACGCGCCCCGCCTCACCAACGTGCCCGGCGAGCTCGCCGACGTCGTCCAGCAGGGGCTGGCCAAGGACCCGGCGGCCAGGCCGGCCGGCGCGGCCGCGTTCGGCCGGGCGCTCCAGTCCGTGCAGGCCACCCATCGCCACCCGGTCACCGCCCTGCGTCTCACGCCGGGTTCCGACGAGCCCCTCGTCCCCCCGCCGGCGCCACCCCCCGAGGCGCCGGCCCCGCCTCCGCCACCACCCGCTCCTCCCGGCGCCCCGCCCCGCACGGTCCCTCCCGTCGGTGCCCCGCCGCCGAGCCCGTCCACCACCTCGCCGCTGGTCAAGGCGCTCATCATCGGCGCCGCCGCGGTCTTCGGGCTCGCCCTGGTGGTGGTGGTCGCCGCGGTCGGCATCGTCGTGCTGACCCGTGACGACGGCTCGGGAGGCACCACCTCCACCACCGCGACCGACACCACCACGGCGACCGGGACGGCCACCGACCCGCCGGTGGTGGTGGCCACCGTCGGGGTCGGTGCCGGCCCCGAGCAGGTGGCCATGACCGACGACGCGGTGTGGGTGGTCGACAGCGAGGACGCCACCGTCAGCCGCATCGACCCGGCCACCGACGACGTCGTCGCCACCATCCCCGTCGGCGCCAGCCCCTTCGGCATCGCCGCGACCGAGGACGCGGTGTGGGTCGCCAACAGCGAGGGCAGCAGCGTGAGCCGCATCGACCCCGCCACCGAGGAGGTGGTCGCCACGGTCGACCTGCGGTCGTTCCCCGCCGGCATCGCCGCCGACGAGGACGAGGTGTGGGTGGCCGGCTTCGACGACGGAACCGTGTCGCGGATCGACCCGGCCACCGACCGAGTCGCCGGCATCGTCGAGGTGGGGTCCCCCCTCAACGGCATCGCGCTCACGGAGGACGCGGTATGGGTGACCAGCCCCGGGGCAGGCACGGTCACCCGCATCGACCGGTCCAGCCGCAGGGTGGCGGCGACCATCGATCTCGGCGTCGACGTGCAGCCCAACGGCATCGGTGCCACCGACGGCGCGGTGTGGGTGGGCGGCTTCGCCAACGACTCCGTCACCCGCATCGACCCCGCGACCGACGAGGTGCTGGCCACGGTCGAGGTCGGCAACCAGGTGAACGGCGTGGCCGCCACGGACACCTTCGTCTGGGCGGTCAACCAGGCCGACGGCACCATCAGCCAGATCGACATCGCCACCGATCGGGTGCTCGCCACCATCGAGGTCGGGGCCACCCCGAACGGCGTGGCCGCCACCGACGAGGCGGTCTGGACCACGAACTTCACCCCGGGCACCGCCACCCGGCTCGACCCCACCCCGGACTGAGTGGAGGGGGGCGGGCGCGCGGCATCGTTCGACGCGGCCCTTGCTCCCAAACGAACGTTTGATTGATACTGGCGCCATGACCGCTGTGGACACGCCGCTCATCGACGTCAACGACCCGCGCTTCTACGACGACCCGTGGGACGCCTACCGGTGGATGCGCGACCACAGCCGGGTGCACTGGGACGCCAAGAACGAGCTGTGGGTGGTGAGCCGCCACGAGGACGTGTCGATCGTGTCGCGCAACAACGCCCGCTACTCCGCCGCCGGCGGCGTGCGCCCGGCGGTCGCCGCGCCGATGTCGATCATCTCGATGGACGACCCCGAGCACACCCAGCAGCGCCGCATCGTCTCCAAGGGCTTCACCCCGAAGAAGGTCGCCGACCTGGCCGACCACATCCGCGAGGTGAGCCGCGAGATCGTCGGTGAGATCGCCGGCCGTGGCGAGGTGGACTTCGTCCCCGAGTTCGCCATCCACGTGCCCCTCATCGTGATCGCCGAGATGATGGGCCTCGACCCCGAGGTCCGGGAGCGCCTGTACGCCTGGTCCGACGCCATGATGGACGGCGACGGCCACACCGACCCCGACGCCCCGCAGCTGCACGCCGCCGCGGAGGCCTTCGGGGAGTACACCACCATGTGCCAGGAGCTCATCAACGAGCGCCGCCAAGTGCCCAAGGACGACCTCATCAGCACCCTCACGGCCACCTTCGACGCCGGCGAGCTGTTGAAGCTCGATCCCTCGGCCGCCACCGCGAAGATCGAGCAGGAGCAGCTGACGCTCGACGACTACGAGCTGCTCATGTTCCTCGTGCTGTTGATCGTGGCCGGCAACGAGACCACCCGCAACGCCCTGTCCGGCGGCCTCATCGCCTTCAGCCGGTTCCCCGGCGAGCGCGACCGCCTCATCGCCGACCCGTCGCTGATGGAGACCGCGGTGGACGAGATCGTCCGCTACGTGAGCCCGGTGCTCAGCTTCTGCCGCACGGCCACCGAGGACCACGAGCTCCACGGCGAGACCATCCTCGAAGGCCAGAAGGTGCTCATGCTGTACCAGTCGGCCAACCGCGACGAGCGGGTCTTCGACGATCCCGACACCTTCCGGATCGACCGGAGCCCCAACCCGCACCTCGGCTTCGGCATCGGCACGCACTACTGCATGGGGGCCAACCTCGCGAAGGCCGAGATCCGGGTGGTGTTCGAGGAGCTGTTCTCCCGCCTCCCCGACATCCGCGTGCCCGACGGCGTCACCCCCGAGCGTGGTGACTCCGCGCTCGTCCTCGCCATCAACAGCCTCCCCGCCATCTTCACCCCGGCGTGACCGCCACCACGGTCGCGGACCAGCGGGGCCACATCCTCGCCACCGCGCTCGGCCTGATGAGCGAACGGGGCGCACCCGACACCTCGATGCGCCACCTCGCCGACGCCTGCGGCCTGAACGTCGCCACCCTCTACCATTACTTCCCGTCCAAGGCCGCGCTGGTCCACGCGGTGATCGAGGACCGGCGCTACCTCGACCGCCTGGCCGAGGACGTGCCACCGGTCGATCTCACCCTCCCACCGCGGGAACGCCTCGAGGCGGTGCTCCAGTGGCTGTGGCGCGCCACCCTCGACGAGGAGGCGCTCGTCCGACTGATCCTCGGCGAGAGCCTGCGCGCCGAGCCGGCCGCCCAGGTCGTCGTCCGCCAGCTGCTCGCAGCCATGGACGCCGGCTTCGAGGCCTGGCTCGCCGACCTGCTGCCCGAGCTCGAGGGTGACAAGGCGGCGATGGCCCGCATCCTGCGGGGCCAGCTCATCGCGTGGCTCATCGAAGGGGTCCTGGTCGCGGCGCCCGACCGGGAGGCGTCGTTCGACCGCCACGCGTCCGAGCTCGCCGCCGTCCTCGCCCCTGAGTAGCGGGCGGGCAGCCGCGGGCGGGTGACTCGGCCCGAGGCGGCACCACCGGACGGTCCCCGAGCAGGGCCGGGCTGCCGGTGCTTCACTGTTACGCCATGGGTCTCCGTGACACGCTGCGCCAGGCGAAGGAGGCCATGAGCCCCGACGCCATCAAGCAGGGGCTGGCGTCGTTCAACCAGCCTCCCACCGAGGAGGAGATGGAGGCGGCGCTGGCGTCGTTGACCCCGGAGCAGCGCGCCGCGTACGACGCGCAGATGGCCCAGGCGACCCTGGCCCAGCAGCAGGGCACGGCCGCCGCCGACGCCCACCGGGTGCTCGACGGGCCGGCCGGCGACTTCCTCTACGGGCCCTCCGCGGCCGACCAGATGGCCACCCTCCAGAGCGGCGGCATCGGCGGCATGCTCAAGATGACCGCCGGGCAGTTCGGCAAGGAGCTGAAGAACGCCTACACCAGCCCGCCGAAGCACGAGAAGGACCGGGGCCTCGCCGGCCAGATCGGCGCCCAGGAGCGCTCCCAGCGAGACGCCGCCCGTGCCCCCTACCTCGCCCCCGACCGTTGGCCCGTGTTCACGAGCCGCATCGCCACGCGAGGGCACACCCAGGTCGCCGAGGTCATCTCCTACCTGCGCAGCAGCGGCCTCGGCGCCCGCCCCGATCTCGTCTACGGCGTCTACCGGGTGCCCGACCGCATCAGCCCGGCCGTCACCTCCCACTCGGAGTCCGGGCGGGTCGTGGAGTGGGACATCGTCCACTCGGCCCTCCCCGACGCGCCCGTCGACGCCCCCGTCGGCGCCGCCTGGTTCCCGGGCGGGCTGCCCTGGGTGGCCCGGCGCAAGGGGGAGGCCTCCGTCCTCGACGAGGACCTCGGCACCGCGTACCTCGGACGCGCCGGGATCCTGCCCGAGGCCACCCTGGGGATCGCCCGCCTGTGCACGTTCGCCGAGCCGAGGGACCGGTGGTACGCGCTCGACGGGAGCAGCTCGGGGGAGACCGGCGACAGCTACCCGATCGTCCCCATCGTGGAGGGCGTGCTCGTGTTCCACGCCGGCGCCGACCCCGACCCCGTGGTCTCCCAGATGCGGACCGAGGCGCCGCTCCCCCTGGGCCCCGAGAGCCTCGCCGGCACCCACATCGAGGTCCTGAACTGGACCGCCATCGCCAACGCGGTCCACCCACGGGTGCAGCACCCGCCGCCGACCCCGTCGCCGTTCCCCTATCTGCCATCGACCCCCCAGGAGCTGCTCCGGGCCTACCTCGAGGTCGTCGGCGTGCGCTCGTTCGACTGCACCTCGGCCCAGGTCACCATCGACCGCCCCTTCCCCCTCGTGGGTCGGATCCACATGGGGACGTCCAACATCGGGTCGGCCCAACCGTGCGCCGACGGCAAGGAGCGGCGTCGCCTCCAGGGCGCCCGACGGATCGTCATCGCCTACCGGGACCGACCCGAGTACGCCGCCGGACGCGAGCGCTGGGCCCGGTACCAGCACGAGGTGCTGCTGGCCCACCTCGAGCGGGGCAACGAGCTGCGCCCACCCGTGGTCCCCGACGAGCTGCCGGACAACCCCGTGCTCCGCGCCGGCGCCAAGATCCTGAACCTGGCCGAGCGGGTCTCCACGGTGGGCGAGTGGGAGCCCCCGCCCCCCTACCGCTATTGCTGGCCGGTCGTCGGTTGAGGGAAGACGCCGGTCCGCCGTGACCTGGACCAACCCCGATGTCACGCCGGTCGGCGTGGCGCGCGACCACACGGGCCAACCGGTCAGCCGGCACCGACGGGGATGGGTCCGCATCGTCATCGGAGCTCTGATGCTGATCGGCGGCGTCGCCCTGGCCGTCGGGGGCATCCGGGCGTCGATCGAGTTCCGCTCCGACGCCTTCGACGACGCCGTGGGCGAGGGACGCCTCGAGGGGGTCGGGCCCACCGACCCGGTGCGGTTCGTCGTCGACGAGGCCACCGGCGAGGACTTCACGATCTTCCTCGACACGCCGGACACCGGGAACAGCACCCGCCTCGACCGCGAGGTGCAGTCGACCGAGTGCACCGTGGTGCGCTCGGACGGGACCGAGCAGGAGGTCCTCGGCCGTCTCCAGGGTGTGGCCTCCGACATCGGGGGCCTGCGCTCGGTCGGCGGGTTCTCCGCGACGCCCGGAGAGACCACCGTGACCTGCGGCTGGCGGGCGCCGAACCGCCGCCTCGACCGCGGTCGGGCCGACTCGCGCCCCTTCCTGGTCAGCCCCGGGGCGCCCTCCCTGGCCGCCGACGGGGTCCTCGCCGTCCTGGCCGGCGTGGGTGTCGCCCTCGCGGGCGGCGCCCTCCTCGCCTGGGGCCTCCACGGCCGACACGCGCTCGCCGACTGAGGAGCGGCGCCCGCACCGCCGTTGCACACGACGCTCCACCACGCGTAGCGTTTGCCCACCCACGCTTCGCGATGGAGCGGGGTCGAGAGCGAGGTACGCAACATGGGCGGCAGCCGCACCCCGAGTTCCATCCGTCGAATCGTTTCCAGCGTGGTGTTGCTGGTCGCCCTCGGCGCCACGGTGATCGGCGCCGGCCCCGCCGGCGCCCGCACGAACCAGGCGGGGCCGCCCGAGCTCGACCCGCTCAGCCCCCTGACGCTGGTCAACGACTGGACGACGACCGTGTACGGCACCGCGCCGCCGGCGGCCGGCGTGGTCGACGGCGCGGTCGTGTTCCGCGGTGCGGTGATGAGCGGGACCTCCGGACAGATCACCACCCTGCCCGTGGGCATGCGCCCGACCACCACGGTGTACCTGCCGGCCGACCTCTGCGGCGGGGTGCGCGGACGTCTCATCGTCAACAACCTCGGCCAGGTGTTCGTCTCCGCCGACGACTTCGGCGACGCCCAGTGCTTCACCTCCCTCGACGGCCGCTCGTTCACCCTCGGCGCTGCGACGAGGCTGACGCTGCGCAACGGCTGGGTCAACGGGGAGTACGGGACCCGCCCCGCGAAGGCGCGGGTCCTGAGCGGCACGGTGCGCCTCAGCGGCGCGATCTCCCTCGGCACGCGGGCCACCGCCTTCCAGCTCCCCGTCGGGATGCGCCCCAACCGCCCCACCTACGTCGCCATCGACCTGTGCAACGGCGCCGTGGGTCGCCTGCTCGTCCTGCCCACGGGCAAGGTCAAGGTCCAGTCCGCGACCGACTTCGCCGCGGCGTCGTGCTTCGCCTCGCTCGAGGGTGCGACGTTCCGCCTGTCGGCGCCCAACCCTCTCGCCACGCTGAACGGCTGGAGCAGCGCGGCCTTCGGCACGCGCGCCGCGAAGGCGGCCGTCTCGGGCCCGACCGTGCACCTCGTCGGCGGGCTCAACGGCGGCAGCGATTCACTCGTGACCGTCCTGCCCGAGGGCCTGCGCCCGAGCTCGACGGTGTACGTCGTCACCAACCTGTGCGGTGCGGCCCCGGGCCGCCTCATCATCGACCCCAACGGCGAGGTGCGCACGGCCTCCCCGGTGACCTTCACCGACGCCCAGTGCTTCACGTCACTCGACGGCGTCAGCTTCACCCCCTGACGCCTCGATCGCCGGGGCCGGGGCGCGTTGAGTCGCGCCGAGGCCCCGTCTAGCCTCACGCCCTCGGTCGGCGGGAGGCTCGCCGACGATCCGACGACAGGAAGAGACACCTCTGATGGGCGGTCCTGCACCCCGTTCCCTCGCGCGACGCGCTGGCGCGCTCGTGCTCGCGCTGGCGAGCCTCCTCACCGTGGCCGTCGCCACGCCGGCCGGCGCCGCCCCCGAGCGGGCCCGCCAGGAGGCGGCGCCCGGCGAAGGGGGCACCAACCTCCCCCTGCAGAACGGGTGGATCGGTGCACCGGACGGCACCGCCACCCCCTTGGCCGCGCTCGTCGACGGAGCCGTGGTGCTCAGCGGTGGGCTGTCCAGCGGCAGCGCGTCCTACGCCTTCACCCTGCCCGAGGGCCTGCGACCGGCCGCCGACGTCTACCTGCCGGTGACCGTCTGCGGCGGGCGGGCCGGTCGCCTCGTCGTCGAACCGAACGGCGACGCGTTCATCTACGCCGGCTTCGGCGCCACGTTCGCCGACGCCCAGTGCTTCACCAGCCTCGACGGCGCGTCGTTCACGCTGGGCCCGGCTTCACCGGTCACCCTCGCCAACACCTGGACCACCACCCAGTATTCGACCCGGGCGCCGAAGGTGAGCGTGAGCAACGGCACCGTGCGGTTCCGGGGGGCGGTGCAGGACGGCTCGAGGGGCCGGCTGTTCGTCCTGCCGGTGGGCATGCGCCCTCGCGCGGACGTGTACGTGGCCGTCGACCTGTGCGCCGGCGTGCCCGGCCGGCTCTACATCCGGCCGAACGGCGTGGTGAAGGTCTTCTCGTCCGCGGACTTCAGCGACGCGCAGTGCTTCACCTCGCTCGAAGGCGCCTCGTTCCGCCTGAACGCGCCGACCAAGCTGACGTTGGCGGGCACCTGGACCGGAGCCGCCTACGGCACCCGCAAGGCAAAGGCCGCGCTCGTCGGTGGCGTCGTCCGCTTCGTCGGCGGCGTCCAGGACGGCGAGGCCTCGCAGGTCACGTTCCTCCCCGTGGAGCTGCGGCCTTCGCACACCGTCCACGTGCGCGTCGACCTCTGCGACGCCAAGCCCGGGCGCCTGGTCATCGACCCGACGGGTTTCGTCTCCGTCAGCGCAGTCGGCGGCCTCGAGGACGCCTCGTGCTTCATCTCGCTCGACGGCGTGTCCTTCGTTCGCTGAGACTCCCACCTCGCCGGCCGCGGCGGTGCCCTGAGCGGGGCGCCGCCGCCGGTCAGCGGCTGATGATGGTCAGCGCCGCCGGTGCCCCGACGGGGACGGCGGGACTCGCCGGGGCGACGGGCGCCACCGCCTCGTAGTCCTCGCCCAGGGGCGGGCGGGGGTCGGCCTCGCCCTTGTTGGGCCAGCGGGCCATGGCCCGCTCGGTCATGGCCGTGATGGTCAGCGACGGGTTCACCCCGAGGTTGGCGCTGATGGCCGACGCGTCGGCCACGTGCAGGCCGGGGTGGCCGTAGATGCGGTGGTACGGGTCGATCACGCCGGTCTCGGCGGAGTCGCCGATGCAGGCGCCGCCGAGGATGTGCGCGGTGGTGGGCACGTCGAGCAACGCCTCGTTCCAGGCGCCCCTCGGCTCGCCGCCGATGATCTCGGCGGTCGCCCGGGCGGCCTCGTTGGCCACCGGGATGTAGGTGGGGTTCGGCTCGCCGTGGCCCTGGGCGGTCCACAGCACGTTGCCCTTGCGGAAGACCCGGAGGCTGTTGTCCAGGGTCTGCATCACGAGCAGGATCACGCCCCGCTCGGACCACCGCCGGACCGACATCGAGCGCAGGAACGCCCCCGGGTGGCGCAGCACCTGGTAGGCGAAGCGCACCTGGCGCGGCACCCGGCCTCCGCCGTCGACCAGGATCGTGGTGAGGGTGCCCATGGCGTTGCTGCCCGGCGAGTAGCGGACCGGCTCGATGTGGGTCTGGTCGTCGACGTGGATGGACGAGGTGATGGCCACGCCCTGCGAGTAGTCGACCTCGGTGTCGTTGGCGACCGCCACGAGGATGGCCTCGGAGTTGGTGCGCACCACGTCGCCGAGGCGGTCCGAGAGGCGGGGCAGGCTGCCCTGCTCCTTGAGCTTGAGGAGCAGCTTGAGGGTGCCGAGCACGCCGGCGGAGAACACGACCTGGTCCGCGGTGAAGGTCTTCTGGCGCTTGCGGGCCCAGGCACCGGGGCGGACGGTGCGCACCCGGTAGCCGCCGCCGGGCTTCGGGGTGACGTCGACGGCGAGACGGTCGGGGTGGACCTCGGCGCCGTTCTTCTCGGCCAGATACAGGTAGTTGCGGTCGAGGCTGTTCTTCGCGCCGAAGCGGCAGCCGACCATGCAGCCGCCGCAGTGGTTGCACCCGGTGCGCTCGGGGCCCTCGCCGCCGAAGTACGGGTCGGGAACGGTCTCCCCCGGCTCACCGAAGAACACGCCCACCGGGGTGCGGTGATAGGTGTCGGCCACGTCGAAGCGCTCGGCCAGCTCGTGCATGACCTCGTCGGCGGGCGTGTCGAACGGCACCTCGTTGACCCCGAGCATGCGCTTGGCCTGGTCGTAGTGGGGAGCGAGCTCGTCTCTCCAGTCGGTGATGTGGCCCCACTGGCGATCGGTGTAGAAGGGCGGGAGCGGCTCGTAGAGCGTGTTGGCGTAGACCAGCGACCCGCCGCCCACGCCGGCGCCGGACAGCACCATGACGTCGCGGAGCATCGAGATGCGCTGGATGCCCCGGAGACCGAGCTTGGGCATCCAGAGGAACTTGCGCAGGTTCCAGTTGGTCTTCGGGAAGTCGCCCTTGCCGAGGCGCTTGCCGCACTCGAGCACGCCGACCTTGTAGCCCTTCTCGGTGAGGCGGAGGGCGGTGACGCTGCCGCCGAAGCCGCTGCCGATCACCAGCACGTCGTAGTGGGTGTGCGTGCCGAGTGGGTCCATGAGGCTCGTCTCCTTCGTCGGCGCCCCGACCGGGGTTCGCGGCGCGCCCTCGCTGCGGGCCGCTGACCGGTGCCGCCGCCCCGGGAAAGTTACCGTCCCGACGACCACGACCCCGGCGCCGTGCCCGCCTACGGTGCCGGTGTGGACTACGTGAGCGTCTTCGCCGCCAGTGCCGGCGCCATCGCCGCGCTGATGGTGGGCACCTGGCTGGTGTCGCTGCCCCTCCGCAACGCCAGCATCGTGGACATCGTGTGGGGTCTCGGCTTCGTGGTCGTGGCCTGGGTCTCCTATCTCGTCGGCGACGGGGTCGAGACCCGCCGTCTGCTCCTGGCCGCGATGGTCTCGGTCTGGGGCCTCCGCCTCGCCGGCTACCTGCTCTGGCGCAACGCCGGCAAGGGCGAGGACTTCCGCTATCAGGCCATGCGCCGCAAGGCCGGCAGCAGCTTCGCACTGAAGAGCCTCGTCACCGTGTTCGCGTTGCAGGGCGTGATCATGTGGGTGGTGAGCCTGCCGGTGCAGGTCGCCTCGGTGCCGGACTCACCCGAGTCCATCGGCGTCCTCGGCGTCGCCGGCGTCGTGGTGTGGGCCGTCGGGCTCTTCTTCGAGGCCACCGGCGACTGGCAGCTCGCCCGCTTCAAGGCGGACCCCGCCAACGCCGGCCAGGTGATGGACCGGGGGCTGTGGCGCTACACGCGCCACCCCAACTACTTCGGCGACTTCTGCGTCTGGTGGGGCATCTGGCTGGTGGCCGCGGCGACCGGTGTCGGCGCGCTCGCCGTCGTCGGTCCGCTCGTCATGTCGGTGTTCCTGATGCGGGTGTCGGGCGTGCCCATGCTCGAGCGGACCATCGGGAAGCGCCGACCGGGCTACGAGGACTACGTCCGGCGCACCAACAGCTTCTTCCCCGGGCCACCGAAGCCCGCCGCGCCCAGCGGAGGCGATGGGGCAAGCTGACCCGATGCACCACTGGGTCACCTACCCCCTGATCCGCCACCCTCACAACCCCGCCTTCGTGGCCGGGGAGGGCCTGACCCGCTTCGCACGGGCCGCCGAGGCGGCGGGCTTCTCGGGCATCGCCTTCACCGACCACCCCGCCCCGTCGGACAAGTGGCTCAACGCCGGCGGCCACGACGCCCTCGACCCCTTCGCGGCCCTGTCCTTCGTGGCGGGGGTGACGAGCACCCTCCGACTGATCCCCAACATCGTGGTGCTGCCCTACCGCAACCCGTTCCTGGTGGCGAAGGCGGCCGCCACCATCGACGCCCTGAGCGGCGGTCGCTTCACCCTCTCGGTGGCCACCGGCTACCTGCGCAGCGAGTACCGCGCCCTCGGCGTGGACTTCGAGCGCCGCAACGAACTCTTCGACGAGGCCCTCGAGGTGCTGAAGGGCGTGTGGACCACCGACGCCTTCGCCTACGAGGGCAGCGGCTTCACCGCCGGCGGCGTGAGCGCCAACCCGAAGCCGGCCCACGTCCCGATCTGGATCGGGGGCAACAGCGCCCTGACCCGGCGGCGGGTGGCCCGGTCGGCCGACGGCTGGAACCCCTTCCCGGCGCCGGCGGCGCTGGCCCGCACCGCCCGCACCACCCCGCTCCAGACCCTCGACGACCTCGCCCCGATGCTCGACCACCTGCGTCGGGAGACCGAGGCGAACGGACGCGACCCCGCCACCATCGACGTGTCGTTCACCACGGGCCTCCCGGGCGCGGGCAGCCCCGACTTCTCCGCCGACGCCCAGCTCACCGCGCTGGCCGAGCTCGCCGCCGTCGGCGTGACGTGGTGCTCGACCGGCGTGCCCGACGACTCGATGGACGCCGCCGTCGAGGCCCTCGAGCGCTACGGCGCCGAGGTCATCGCCCGCCAGTAGCCGGGCGGACGCCGGCGCCGTGCGTCAGATGGCGTTGACGATGTTCAAGACGTCGAAGACAGCCGACACCGCGAGCACGACGAGGATGATCGCCCCGATGACGGCGTGGACCCACCGCCACGGGTGGTCGGAGCCGAAGAAGCGGCGGGCCGAGATCGTGATGAAGACCACCGACACGACGCTCAAGGCGATGCTGAGGAACGGCCCGAACGCTCCGGAGAGGCCGATCAGCGGCAGCACGAAGGGCAGCAGCAGGTAGGTGGTGATGCAGCGGAGGGCGGAGACCGTCACCGAGCGCTCGAACGCCCGGTTGGCCTGGATCAGGCTCATCTTGGGGGCGTGGGGGTCGATGCGCAGCAGGCGCCGCATGCGCATGTCGGCCGCCGACCTCGGCGTCTCCTGGCGCTCGCGCTCGGCGGCGATGGCGGCGTGGTCGATGGGGCACCGCCCTGCGTCCTCGCCGACGGGGGTGAGCTCGCTGGCGTCGAGGGTGGCGGCGTCGTCCATCGGCCCCCACGCTAGGGGGCGCGCGCCCGATCTGTCACGGCAAGCGGGGGTGCGATCGGATCCGTCCGATCGACGCCCCGCGGCCTGCTAGGACGAGGGCATGGACCGGGCGCAACTCGACCAGCTCTTCGACCTTTCCGGCCGGGTGGCCATCGTCACCGGGGGCACCCGGGGTATCGGGCGCGCCATCGCCGAAGGCTTCGCCGCCGCCGGCGCCGACGTGGTGGTGGCGAGCCGCAAGGCCGACGCCTGCGCGGAGACCCAGGCGGCGCTGGAGGCCATGGGCGGGCGGGCGTTGGGCGTCCCCACCCACCTCGGTGAGCCCGACGACCTGCGGGCCCTCGTCGACGCGACCGTCGACCGGTTCGGCGGCGTCGACATCGTGGTCAACAACGCCGCCACCGCCCTCGCCCAGATGATCGAGGACATCACCCCCGAAGCGTGGGAGAAGGTCTTCGACGTGAACCTGCGCGGACCGGTGCTGCTCGTCCAGGCGGCCATCCCCCACCTGCGCGCCAGCGAGCACGGATCGGTGATCAACGTCGTCTCCGTCGGCGCCTTCCTCTTCTCCACCTACACGTCGATGTACGCCAGCGCGAAGGCGGGGCTCCTGCAGTACACCCGCTCGATGGCCGCCGAGCTCGCCCCCGACGGCATCCGGGTCAACGCGCTCGCCCCCGGCACGGTCGACACCGACATGGTGCGGGCCAACCCGCCCGAGGCCCAGGAGCGCATGGCCAACGCCGCCCTGCTGCGGCGCGCCGCCCAACCCGACGAGCTCGTGGGCCCGGCCCTGCTACTGGCCTCCGACGCCGGGAGCTTCGTCACCGGCCAGTGCCTGGTGGTCGACGGCGGCCTCGCCCCACGCTGACAACGACGAGCCGAACTCGAGGCAGTAGCCCCCGGATTCCGGGGGGCTTTGCCTCGAGAACGCGGTGATCAGGCGGGGGTGAGGCGGACGGGGAGGCGCTTGAGGGCGTTGTTGAGGTTGGAGCGGACGCGCACGGCGTCGCCCGTCTGCTCGATGGCCGGAAACGCAGCCAGCAGCTCCTCGAAGAACACCCGCCCCTCGAGCCGGGCCAGGTGGGCGCCGAGGCAGAAGTGCTCGCCGATCCCGAACGACAGGTGCGGGTTGGGGCTGCGGCGGATGTCGAAGGCCTGGGCGTCGGCGAACACGGCCTCGTCCCGGTTGGCCGACGTGTAGTACATCGCCACCTTCTCCCCCTCGGCGATGGGCACGCCCGAGAGCTCGGTGTCGGCGCTGGCGGTGCGACGGAAGTAGTGGAGGGGGTTGGCCCACCGCAGGATCTCCTCGACCGCGCCGGGGATGAGCGACGGGTCGGCCCGCAACGCGGCCAGTTGGTCGGGGTGCTGGAGCAGTGCCTCGAGCCCCGACGAGAGCATCGTCTTGGTGGTGTCGTTGCCGGCGGTGACGAGCTGCACGCAGAAGCTGCCGAAGTCGATGTCGTTCATCGGCTCGGGGGCCCGGTCGTCGCGCCCGAACTCGGTGGCGAGGATCAGCGAGGTCAGGTCCTCACGGATGGGCTCGGTCCGCCGGCGGGCGCCGAACTCGATGAAGTACATCGCCATCGCGACCATGGCGTTCTCGTCCTCGTCCTCGCCGACCGCGGCGAGCTCGGGGTCCTGACCACTGGTCTGGCGCTCGGCCCAGCGTTGGATGCGGGCCCAGTCCTCCTCGGGCAGGCCCATGATTTCGCCCACCACCTGCGAAGGAAGGGCGCCGCAGACGTCGTGCACGAACTCGACGTCCCCCCGCTCCGCGGCCTCGGCCATGATCCGCTTGCAGATGGCGCGGATCTGACCTTCGAGCTGTCCGATGACCCGGGCGCCGAAGTGCGGCGAGAGCGGCGCCCGGTAGTCCGCGTGGGGCGGCGGGTCCATGGCCAGCAGCATGTGCCGCATCATGGCGAGGGCCTCGGGGTCGAGGTCCTCGATGACCACGCCACCGAGCGACGCCGAGAACACCAGCGGCTCACGGGCGACGTGGACGAGGTCGGCGTGGCGCAGCACCACCCAGGCGTCGTCGCCCTCGGCCATGGCCTGGCGGAACACCGGCTGGGTGGCCCGCAGGTGGGTCAGGTACTCGTGGGGTGGGCCGTCGACGAAGGTGTCGGGGTCGAAGAGGTCGACGGCGGTGGGCTCGGCGAGGTCGGTCACGGGTCGGTCCTCCGGCGGTTGGTCAGGCAGGGCGGGACGATGGGGGAACGGGCGACAGGGGCCCACACGCGCGGTTCGACACGGGTGTCATCCGCTGCCGGCCGGCTCGTCAGAGACGGCGTCGGGCGGGGCGGGATAGCGAGCGGCGAGGTCGGCGAGCACGGTGAGGCAGTCGTCGGCGCACTCCCGGATGACCTCGGCCACGGGGCGCACGGCGTCGATGCGACCGGCGACCTCTCCCGACAGGGCGATGCCCTTGTCGAGCTCGCCCCGGAAATAGACGCCGGGCTGGTCGCCGAAGGCGGCGAAGGCGTTGGTGGTGGTGTCGAACTCGAGCGCCGACGAGTAGTCGGTGCGCAGCGCCCGCAGGGCAGGGCTGGCGTGGCGGTTGAGAAAGACCGTGTCGGTCTCGGCGGCGTCGACGATGGCCTGCTTCCAGTTCGCGTGGATGGGCGACTCCACCGTCGCGACCATGCGCGTCCCGAGCTGGATGCCTTCGGCGCCGAGGGCGAGGGCGGCGGCCATCGTCGGCCCGTCCAGGAAGCCCCCGGCGGCGATCACCGGAACGTCGAGCGACTGGCACACGAGCGGCAGCAGCACCATCGTCGACGCCGGCTGGGGTGCCTTGAAGCCCCCGCCTTCGCCGCCTTCCACCACGAGGCCGTCGACGCCGGCGTCCACGGCCTTGCGCGCCGCAGCGAGCGTGGGCACCACGTGGAAGACCGTGAGCCCGGCCTCCTTGAGCTGCGCGGTGTAGCGGGTCGGGCTGCCGGCCGAGGTGGTCACGAAGCGCACGCCCTGATCGGCCACGAAGTCGACGATCGCGGGATCGCGCACGAAGGCCTGGGCGATGTTCACGCCGAAGGGTTTGTCGGTGAGGTCGCGCATCTTGGCGATCTCGATCCGGATCTGGTCGAGCTCGCCCGACGAGGTCTCGATGATGCCCATGGCGCCGGCGTTGGACACCGCCGAGGCCAGGTCGGCCCGGGCGATCCACCCCATGGGCGCCTGCACGATCGGGATCTCGACCCCGAGCAGCCGGGTCACGCGGTTGTCGAACACCGCGCCGGACGTTACCGGGCGTGGGTGCCGGAGGAGTCGGTCAGCCCGGCGTCACTCCCAGCCCGTCGTCGTCGACCAGCACCGAGGGGATGTCTCGCTTCGCGTGGAGGACCCGCCACACATCGACGTGCTCAACACCAGGCACGTAGAAGACGAGGTACGGGAACTGCTCGAGCGCCCAAGTACGGAGGTCGGGGATCTCGAGCTCGTAGGCGAACCGGAGCGATCCGATCAAAGGCTGATCGCGCAGCGTCGAGATCGCCGACTCGAGCGCGTCCACGAAGTCGAGCGCGACCTGCTCACCCGCCTCGTCTCGGTAGTACGCCACCGCAGCCTCGATGTCGGCCGCGGCGAGGGCGCGGAGCGTCGCCTCCACTGGCGTGCTCAGCCGTGCGAGCGGGCCTGGGTGCGGAGCGACGAGAAGTACGCCGCGTCCGCGGTGGCCGCGACCGGGGCGCTCGCGCCGGCGAGGAGCGCGGCCCGGAGCCGGCGGCGCTCGTGGTCGCGCCGGATGAGCTCACGGACGTACTCGCTCGTCGAGCCGTAGTTGCCGTCGCTGACCTGGGTGTCGACGAAGGCGCGCAGCTCCTCGGGGAGCGAGACATTCATCGTGGGCACGGCCAGATCGTACGCCTGATGGCAAGGCTTGCCAAGAATGCGACGGCAAGGGCAGACCGGTCCACTCCAGGACCCTTCACAACCCGAGCCACCCGCCGACAGGGGAGGGATGACCCCGGCCGCGCTCGACGCGGCCCGACGGAGCGGCCGTGCCGGGCGAGCGGCGACCGCCGGTGCCGTGGGAGCTCTCCTCCTGTGGCTGTCCGTCCCCGCCTTCGGTGGCGCGGGCGTGGTGCAGGGCGCGTACCTGGTGGGTTCCGTGCTCGCCGCCGTGGCCATGTGGATCGGGTTGTGGTGGCGCCGGCCGGCCACACCGGCCCCGTGGCGTTGGCTGGCCGCCGGCCTGACCGCGTGGGCGGTGGCCGATGTGGTGTACGCCGCCTACGGCTGGTTCGGGCACCCGGACCCGAGCGTGTCGGTGGCTGACGCCCTCTACTTCTCCGGGTACGGGGCGGTGGCGATCGGTCTCGTGCTCGTGATCCGGGCCCGCAAGCCGGGCGGCGACCTCGATGCACTCCTCGACGCCGCCGCCGTGGGCGTGGCCGCCCTCGTGATGGCCTGGGACCTGCTCATCCAACCGGCCATCGATCCCAGCGCGAGCACCGGGGCGACCGTGCTGTTCGCGCTGTACCCGGTCTCGGACGTCATCCTGCTCGCCCTGTTGGTGCGACTGCTCCTCGACACCCGCCTCCGCAGCACGCCCGTGGTGCTGCTCGTGGCCGCGCTGTGCACGTGGCTCGTCGGCGACGCTGCCTACTCCGTGCTGGCGGCCACCGGCAGCTACGAGTTCGGCGGCACCGTCTGGCTCGACGAGGTGTTCCTCGCCGGGATGTTCCTCATGGCCGGCGCTGCGCTGCACCCCGACATGGCGGCGATGACCGACGAGCGGGCCGAGCCCCGGGCGGAGCGGCCGTACCGTCTCGCCCTCGGCGTGGTGTGCGTCGCGGTGCCGGGCATCGCCGCCGCCGCCGCCGACCTGGCCGAGGACCCCGCCACCGCGGTCGCCTTCATCGTGGCGATCGTCCTGCTCGCCGCCCTCGTGCTGGCCCGGTCGATCCGCCTGCTCCGCCAGAAGGACACCGCCGAGCAGGCGCTGCGCCGCAGCGGCCACTACCACCAGGCCCTTGCTGCGAACTCCGCCGACGCGGTGCTCGTCGTCGACGCCCACGGCACCCTCACCGCGGAGGCTCCGGCGCTCAGCGGGTTGCTCGGCCTGTCGTCGGTGCCAGGCGTGGGCGCCAGCGTGTTCGACCTCGTCGAGACCGACGACCGGCCCACCGCACTGGCCCTGCTCGATCGCGCGCTCTCACGCCCCCGCCAGGTGCTGACCGGCGAGCTGCGCGTCCGCCACCGGGACGGCGGCCCGCGCTGGGTGGAGGCGAGGGTGGTTTCCCTGGTGGACGACCGCGACGTCGCCGGCGTCGTCGTCAACGTGCACGACATCACGCTGCGCAAGCTCATGGAGCAGGAGCTCAGCCACCAGGCCTTCCACGACGTCCTCACCGGCCTCGCCAACCGGGCGCTCTTCCGCGACCGGGTCGACCATGCCGTCTCCCGCACGGTGCGGACCGCCGAGGACGTCGCCGTCCTGTACATCGACCTCGACGGCTTCAAGACCATCAACGACAGCCTCGGCCACGACACCGGCGACGCCGTGCTCGTCGACATCGCCCGCCGCCTGGAGCAGGCCGTGCGCGGCGGCGACACCGTGGCACGGCTCGGCGGCGACGAGTTCGGCGTCCTCGTGGAGCCGGGGGCGGACGCCCGGCGTGACGCCGAGCTGGTCGCCCGGCGCGTGCTCGCCGCGCTGGCCGATCCGATCCAGGTGCAGGGGACGCCCTTGGCCGTCGGCGCCAGCATCGGCATCGCCGTCGGTCACGCCGGCGGCGACGTGCTGCTGCGCAACGCCGACGTCGCGATGTACCAGGCCAAGGCGACCGGCAAACGGCGTTGGGTGCTGTTCGACGACGACATGCGCGCCGCCGCGGTCGAACGACTGCGGCTCGACGCCGACCTGCACCGCGCCCTCGATCGCGGCGAGATGGCCCTGCACTACCAGCCCATCGTCGAGCTCGAGTCGGGGGAGCTCACCGGGTTCGAGGCGCTCCTGCGTTGGCACCACCCCGAGCTGGGCCTGATCGCCCCCGACCGGTTCATCCCCGTGGCCGAGGAGAACGGGACCATCGTGCCCATCGGCGCCTGGGTGCTCGCGACCGCGTGTCGGACCGCGGCGGCGTGGCGGGCCGCCCGACCCGACGGCCGGACGCTCACGATCTCGGTGAACGTCTCGAGCCGCCAGCTGGCCGGCGACGGCTTCGTGACCGTGGTCGAGGACGCGCTCGCCGACACCGGCCTGGACCCTTCCACCCTCGTGCTGGAGCTCACCGAGAGCTACCTCATGCTCGACCCCGAGCGCGCCGCGGCCCGCCTACGGAGCCTGAGCGCCCTGGGCGTGCGCCTCGCGGTCGACGACTTCGGCACGGGCTACTCCTCGCTCAGCTACCTGCGCGAGTTCCCGGTCGACATCTTGAAGATCGACCGGTCGTTCGTGGCCACCATCTCGGAGGACGAGGAGGTGCCCAGCCTCATCCGGGCCGTCCTCGACCTCTGTCGCACCATGGGCCTCGACGCGGTGGCCGAGGGCATCGAGGAGCCCCACCAGCTCGACCAGCTGCTCGTGGAGCGCTGTCCGCTCGGTCAGGGGTTCCTGTTCGACCGCCCCCTGACCGAGGAGGCCGCCCGAGCGCTCGTCGAGGGCCTCGGGACCGCCCCGGTCAGCCCGGGCGCGGGCCGCTGATCGACGGGGTGTTCAGCTCGCGTGCGTTGTCGCGCAGGATCAGCCGGCGCTCGTCGTCGGTGAAGGCCTTCAGCTCGACGGCGTAGTCCAGCGGTCGGGGCATGCCCTCGATGTGGGGCCAGTCCGAGCCGAAGATCACGCGGTCGGCGCCCATGAGCTCGACCACCTCGTGCACGTCGTCCTCCCAGAACGGGTTGATCCAGACGTGGCGCCGGAAGGTGTCGACCGGGTCCTCCGGGAAGTAGCCCGGGGTCTTCTTCGCGGTCGAACGCAGCTTGTTGAACAGGTCGCCCAGGAACTCCGAACCGTTCTCCACCGAGGCGATGCGCACGTTGGGGAAGCGGTCGAAGAGCTTGTCGAAGGCGATGGTGATGAGGAACTCGAAGGCGGCGCGCTCGATGTTGAAGGACTTGATGGTGGGGCGGAACTGGCCGGTCGACGTGGTGCTGAACGAGGCGCTGAAGCCCTCCTCGGCGTAGCCGTTGGCGCTGTTGCCGCTGTCGCCTGCGTGGACCACGACGGGGATGCCGGCCTCGTCGACCCGCGCCCAGAAGGGGTCGAACACCGGGTCGGCGGGCGAGAGCGGCCCGGTCGGGGTGTAGACCGCGGCGGGCCTGATGCAGATGACGTGGGCGCCGCGCTCGAGCGCCCATTCCAGCTCGGCCACGGCTTCATCGACGACGGCGAGCGAGAGGTAGGGGGCGGCGAAGATGCGCTCCTGGTAGTGGAAGCCCCAGTCCTCGTCGAGCCAACGGTTGAAGGCCTGGGCCATCTTCATGACCGCGGCGGGGTCGTGCTTGAGGGGCTCCTCGTAGAGCACGCCGAGCGTCGGGAAGAGCCAGATGGCCTCGAGGCCGTGCTCGTCCATGACCGCGAGGCGGGCGTCGCGGTCCCGATACTCGGGGAGGATCGGGCCGCGCTCGCGGAGGAAGTCCATGGGCGTCTTCCCGTCGGGGTTGCCCCGGAAGTAGTCGTGCAGGGCGCCGGCGGGGGCGACGGGGTCGAAGGTCGGGTTGGTGACCGCACGGCTGACCTTGCCGCCGACGACGTGGTACTTGCGCCCGTCGATCTCGCACCACTGCACCACCCGCGGGCCCCACTTGGGGTCGAGGTGGCGGGTGAAGGCGTCCAGCGCCTCGTAGTAGTGGTTGTCCGCGTCGAAGGCCTCGTAGTCGATCTCCACGAACCCAAGGGTACGCCCCGGCGCCAGCGGCGTCCCCCTCCCACCTCCGAGTCCCGCTCCCCGCGCATCTGCGGCAAACAGCGATCTGAACTTCGCCGATCTCCAGAACGTGCATAGGGTGCCGATGGGGACGGGGTCGCGTGGCGCGGCCTCTCGTCGGGAAGGGACCGAGGTCGTGGGGAGTGCAAGCGATCGTGTGAGCGGAACGGCGACGAGCGCCGACGGCCGACTCGCCGCGCTCGTCGCGCTCGGCGACCGCCTCGCCCGGGCCCACCTCGACGAGCGCGAGATCGTGCAGGCCACCGCCCGCTCCATCAGCGAGACCCTCGCGTGCGCCGCCGTCGTGTTCCTGGTGCGTGACGGGCTGCTGGTCCCCGAGGGCGTCCACCACCGCACCGACGAGGGTGCGAGGCTCATCCGCGCGATCTTCGAGTCCGTCCCCCACCCGCTCGAGGGAGGGCTGTTGGGCCCGGTCCTCTCGTCCGGCGAGGCACTGGTGGTGCCGGTCGTGCCCGATGAGCTCCTGCGCTCCGCGTACCCGCGGCCCGAGCACGCCGAGTACTTCGACCGCTTCGGTGTGAGCTCGCTCGTGCTGAGCCCGATGCGATCGGGGGACGTCGTGCTGGGCGTCGTCGCCGCCGCGGCCGAGCACGGTCGGCCCCCGTTCACCGAGGCCGACGTGCTCGTCGCGACCGACCTGTGCCAGCGGGTCACCATGGCGCTCGACAACGCCCGGCTCCACGAAGGCGCGTCCGCCGCCGCCACCCGCCTCCAAGCCATCGTGGACGCCAGCGCCGACGCGGTCGTCACCATCGACGTCACCGGTCGGGTCCTGAGCGCGAACGCCGCCACCGAGGCCATCTTCCTCTGGCCTCCGCACGAGCTCATCGGAGAGTCGATCGAGGTCGTGATGCCGGCGGCCATCGCCGCAGCCCACCGGGGCTTCCTCGACCGCTACCTCGCCGGTGGGGAGGCCCAGGTGATCGGCCGGCGGCGCATCCTCGAGGCCCGGCGACGCGACGGCTCCCACTTCTGGGCCGAGCTGTCGGTCGCCGAGATCGACGACGGCGGCTCGCGCATGTTCACCGGGTTCGTGCGGGACGTGTCGGACCGCGTCGAGCACCAGGCCGAGCTCACCCGGCTCGCCGACCTCGACGCGCTGACCGGGACGCTCAACCGCAGAGCGATGACGACGAGGCTCACGCGGCTGTTCGAGACCGCCGTCGGCACCGGCGATTCGGTGGTGATCGCGTTCGCCGACCTCGACGGCTTCAAGGCCGTCAACGACCGGCTCGGGCACGCCGCCGGCGACGCGATCCTGCGCATCGCCGCCGACCGCGTCCGCGCCCACATCCGCGACGACGACCTGCTCGGCCGCTGGGGAGGGGACGAGCTGCTCGTCGCCGGCCTGCGCCGGCGTGACGACGCCACCGAGGGGCGCGAGCTGGCCCGGCGCATCCGGGACGCGGTCCGAGGCCCGGTCCGGCTCGCCGACACCGACGCAGACGTGGTCCTCTCGGCGTCGGTCGGCTGGTCGTGCTTCCCCGACGACTCCGACGACGTCGACGCCCTCGTGCGTCTGGCCGACGCCGCCATGTTCGAGGACAAGCGGCGGGACCTCGACGGCCACTGACGCCGGAGGCACCGTCGGGTGGCTCGCCCAGCGGGTACGGAGCGGCCCGGACGGACGGGCAGACTGACGAGATGGCTGGAGTCCCCCGCATCGACATCGGGGCACTGGTGGCGCCGGAGGGCGGCGAGGGTGAGCGCCGCCGGGTGGCCCACCAGATCGACGCCGCCTGCGCCGAGCACGGCTTCTTCACCATCGTGGGTCATGGCATCGAGGCGGCCCACCTCGCCACGCTCGACCGGGAGGCGCGGGCCTTCTTCGCCCTGCCCCGCGAGGAGAAGGCCCGGATCGCCATGGTCCACGGGGGGCGTGCCTGGCGGGGGTGGTTCGGGGTCGGCGACGAGCTCACCGACGGTGTCCCCGACCGCAAGGAGGGCCTGTACTTCGGGGCCGAGCTCGGTCCCGACGATCCCCGGGTGGCCGCCGGCACCCCGCTGCACGGGGCCAACCTGTTCCCCCGCCGCCCCGCCGGGCTGCGGTCGGCGGTGCTCGCCCACCTCGACCAGGGCACCCGGGTCGCACAGGCGGTGCTGCGGGCGATGGCCGTCGGCCTCGGGCACCCCGAGCGCTGGTTCGACGAGACCATCTGCGCCGACCCGGTCGTGCTCTTCCGCATCTTCCACTACCCCGGGCCCGACGCCGACGAGCCCGAGACCGGGCCCTGGGGCGTGGCCGAGCACACCGACTACGGCCTGCTCACCCTGCTGCACCAGGACAGCAACGGAGGCCTCGAGGTGCACGGGCCCGAGGGTTGGGTCGAGGTTCCCCCCGAGCCCGGTGCGCTGGTGTGCAACCTCGGCGACATGCTCGCCTCCCTCAGCGGCGGCCGCTACCGCTCGACTCCGCACCGCGTGCACCCTCCGACCGGCGCCGGCCGCATCTCCGCCCCGCTGTTCCTCGATCCGAGCTGGGACGCACGGGTCCCCGGCATCGACGGCAGCTACGGCGACCACCTCGTGGGCAAGGTGTCCCGGGTGTTCCCCGCCCTTCGAGCCGCCACGCTCTGAGGTCGATCGGAAACTGCTCAAGTCACCACGTTGAGTGGTCGAAAATGCTACGCTCCGTCTGCGCCCGGATCACGGGTGGGCGAAACGGCGAAGGAGCAAGGCGATGCTCGAGCAGTGCCTCGTCATCTGCAACGGCAAGGGCGGCGTCGGCAAGTCGTCGATCGCCTCGGCCCTCGCCGCCAACGCGGCAGCCACCGGACGGCGGACCCTGCTCGTCGACCTCGACCCGCTCGGCTCGCTCGACCAGGACCTCGGCTACCGCCAGACGGGCGAGACCGACGATGGCCGGGCACTGTGCCGCGCCGTCGTGGAGGGCGAGCGGCTCACCCCGATCGCCGACGTCCGCACCGGCCTCGACGTGGTCGCCGCGGGTGACTTCACCCAGGCCCTGTACTGCCGGATCGCCAACCGCGAACGCCAGGTGGCCGACGTCGTCGCCCCGCTGGAGGCCCTCGGCGCCGAGTACGACCTCGTCGTCATCGACACCCCGCCGGCCCACCGCGTCGCCATCGACATCGCCTTCTGCGTGGCCCGCTCCATGGTCATGCCCGTCGGCGTGGACACCGGCAGCCTCGACGGCCTCGAGCTGGTGTCCGACCGCTACCACGTGACCCGCAGCCGCGGGCTCAACCCGGCCCTCGAGCCCCTCGGGGTCGTCCTCTTCGCGATGGACCCGGCGCAGCCGAGGCTGCACCGCGAGGTACGGGCCGACGTCGAGTGGGAGCTCGACGGGGCCGCGCCGGTGCTCGACACCTTCATCCGGTACCGGCCACGCGCCGCCCGGGACCTGCGCCGCCACGGCCTCGTGGCCGGCGAGTACCTGCGGGCGGCCCGGGACGCCCGGGACGACCTCGGACGGGTCCCCGGGGCCGACTCGTTCGACGAGGACGCCGCCGGGCTGGCCCAGGACTACTGGGACCTCACCGACGACGTCTTGGCGCGCCTGGCCGCCCGATCCGCGCTCCCCGAAGGCACGGCGCGCACCGCGTGTGCCGCGGCCGGGGCGGACCAGCACGGAGCGGGGGTCGGCAGTGGCTGAGCCACCCCCGGCCCCGCACCGACCGCCCCGTCCGCCGCTCCGTCCGCTCTCGGCGACGCTCGACCTGCGGGAGGAGGCACCCGCGCGTCACCGCCAGAGCCGCGGGGTGCCCCGCGAGCCCGATGCACTGCTGGCCGCCTACCGCGATCGGCCGCTCCCCCCGACCCGCCACCACGACGGGCGCCCGCGCCTCATCGACGTCACGGCCGTCGACCCCGACGACCCGGTCGACCCGGTCGGCCCGGTCGGCCCGGACGCGAGGGAGGACCGCAGTGCCACCCAGGGCGCGACCCCAGCGGAGCCGCTGGCCGAGGAGACGACGCCCACGACCGCGACCACGACCACCACCACGACCACCACCACCGCAACTGCCGCCGACACGGCCGCACGGGTGGAGCGCCGCCGCTTCTACGTCGGCGACCTCGTCGTCCGCCGGTTCCGGCTGTGGTCCGTGCTGAAGGTGGCCCTCGCCTCGTTCGTCTGCCTGTTCGCGGTGCTGCTCCTGGCCGGGGTCATCCTCTGGCACCTCGCCAACCGCGAAGGCTGGGTCACCGGCTGGACCGGCTTCCTCGTGGACATCGGCTTCACCGACGCCGCGGTCGACGGCACCACCCTGTTCCGGGCGTCGGTCACCGCGGCCGGCATCCTCGTGGCCACCGCGACCTTCCTCGCCGTGGCCTCGGCCTGCATCTACAACCAGATCAGCGGCCTGGTCGGCGGCATCGAGATGACCTTCGGGCCCCGGCGCCGGCGGGGGCGGGAGCGGCGACACCCGCTCCGCTAGGCGGGGTAGCGGCAACCTCACCCAGTACCCGGCGACCTGAAGTAATATCGAGGTTCGTGGGTGCCACCGAGGAGTTGACCATCGGCGCCGTGGCCGAGCGCAGCGGCCTCGCCGTCTCGGCGCTGCGCTTCTACGAGGACAAAGGCCTCATCACCGCGGAGCGCACCGAAGGGGGCCAGCGCCGCTACCACCGGGACGTGCTGCGACGCCTCGCTTTCATCGGCGTGGCCCAGCGGGTGGGCCTGCGCCTCGAGGAGATCGGCGCGGCCCTGGCCGAGCTACCCGAGAACGCCAGCCCGATGGGCGAGGAGTGGGCCCGGCTCTCCGCGTCGTGGCGGCCGATGCTCGACGAGCGCATCCGCCTGCTCGAAGGCCTGCGCGACGACCTCGACTCCTGCATCGGCTGCGGGTGCCTCTCCCTCGACCGCTGTGCGCTCTACAACCCCGACGACCGCGCCCGAGCCTTCGGCGCCGGCCCCCGCTACCTCCTGGGTGATCCGTCCCTCGACCCGGATTCCTGACGGATCGGGCCCCGGCCGCGAGCGGCGACGTCAGTCGCCGACGGTGCCGTCGGCGGCCTGGCGCAGGAAGTCCGCGTGGCCGGCATGGCGGGCCGTCTCCTCGATCATGTGGAGCATGATCCAGCGCAGGGAGTAGTGCTCGCCCGGTCGCCGCCGGCTGGCGCGCACCGACCGCGCCTCGAGGTCACCCACCTCTGCGACGGCCGCCCGGCTCCGCTCGCACGCGTCCTCGTAGAGGGCGAGGAGATCGGCCGGGTCGTCGTCGACCGCGGTGTGGAACTCCCAGTCCCGGTCCTCGTCCCACGGTGCGCTGGCGAAGGGCTCCGGCAGGCCGCGCCCGAGCAGATCCTCCTGGAACCATCCGTACTCCACGAGCGCAAGGTGCTTCACCAGTCCGGCCAAGGTGAGGTCGGAGGGTGCCAACGTGACCGCCAGCTGGGCACGATCGAGACCCCGGACCTTCTCCACGATCGTGGCGCGGTAGTAGTCGAGGAACTGCGACAGCAGCGTCAGCTCGTCGCCGGTGAGATCGGGGTCGGTACGCTCCACACCGGGAAGTCTGTCGCAACGCCGGGGGGCGGCGATGCCGGATTTCGTTGGGACCAACGGCCCTAGGTGCCCGTCCGAAGGTTCTTTAGTCTCTGACTATAGGACTTGGTGAATGAGGAGATCCCAATGACATCCACGAACGACCGTCCACCCCCTCGATCCAACGCCGCCGCCATCGCGGTGCTGACCGTCGTGGCCGCCCTCGCCCTGGCGGTGGGCCTCATCGCCGTCGTGGCCGCCGACGGCGGTGGTGGCACCGCCGCAGCGGGCGGCGACACGGTGACCGTCGACGTCACCCTCACCGAGTTCGCGGTCGATCCCGCGAGCATCGACGTCGCACCCGGCACCGAGGTGATCGTCAACGTCACCAACGCCGGCGAGATGGAGCACGACCTGAAGGCCGACGGCACCACCGGCACCGAGATGCTCGCGCCCGGCGAGTCGGTCGAGGGCGTCAGCCTCGGCACCTTCGACGAGTCGAGCGTGGCCTGGTGCACCGTCCCCGGCCACCGCGAGTCCGGCATGGAGATGGCGGTGAACGTCACCGGCGAGGCCCACAGCGACGCGGAGCACGCCGCCGCGGCCGAGTCGGCGACGCCGACGGGGGCCACCATCGACCCCGCCGCCGCCCCGGAGGCGGACTGGGAGCCCTTCGACCCCAGCCTCGAGCCCGCGCCCGGCGCCACCGAGCACGAGATCACCCTGCACGCCGTCGAGGCCGAGGTCGAGGTCGCCCCGGGCGTCACGCAGCAGGCCTGGACGTTCGTCGACGACGACGGCGGTGAGCCCCGCATGGGTGGCCCGGTGCTCCGCGGCCACGTCGGCGACCTCTTCACCGTCACCCTGGTCAACGACGGCGAGGTGGACCACTCGATCGACTTCCACGCCAGCCGCGTCGCCTGGGACGACGAGATGCGCTCCATCGGCCCCGGTGAGTCGCTCGTCTACCAGTTCCGCGCCGAGCACGCCGGCGCCTTCATGTACCACTGCGGCACCGCGCCGGCCCTGCACCACATCGGCAACGGCATGTACGGCGCCATCATCATCGACCCGCCCGAGCTCGCTCCGGTCGACCGGGAGTTCGTGGTGGTCCAGTCCGAGCTGTACCTGGGCGAGCAGGGCCAGCCCGGCAGCCTCGACAAGATGGTCGAGGCGGACTGGGACGCCGTGGTCTTCAACGGCTACTACGACCAGTACAAGCACGCCCCCATCCGGGTCGAGGCCGACGAGCGCATCCGGGTCTGGGTGATCGACGACGGCCCGTCCGAGAACTCGGCGTTCCACATCGTCGGCACCGTCTTCGACACGGTGTGGAAGGAGGGCAGCTACCTCCTCCAGCCCGACGAGCGCCAGGGTGGCTCGCAGGTGCTCGACCTCCAGCCCGCACAGGGCGGGTTCGTCGAGTTCAGCTTCGCCGAGGAGGGCTTCTACCCGATGGTCACCCACAAGTTCGCCAACGTGGGACGCGGCGCCCTCGGCCTCTTCCAGGCCGGCGACGTCGAGATGCCGGGCGGCGCCGGCCACTGACCCACGGGCCTGACGGCCCACACCCGCCAGGGGGCGATCGGGCCGGCCACCACGGTGGCCGGCCCGATTCGCATGCCCGGTCCATAGCCTGCTGGCCATGATCACCATCACGGGCATGGACGTCAGCGCGACACCGACGGTGCCGAAGCGGGCGCTCGTGGTCTCGGCCCACCCCGACGACGTGGACTTCGGCGCGGCCGGGACGGTCGCCCGCCTCACCCGGGCCGGCACCGAGGTGCACTACTGCATGGTGACCGACGGCGACGCCGGCGAGGCCCCCGAGGGCGTGGCCCGTGCCGACGTCGGCGCGCTGCGCCAGGCCGAGCAGCGGGCGGCCGCCGCCGCGGTCGGCGTCGACGAGGTGCGCTTCCTCGGGTACCCCGACGGCCGCCTCGTGGTGTCCCTCGACCTGCGGCGCGACCTCTCCCAGGTGATCCGCGAGGTCGAGCCCGAGGTCGTGATCTGCCAGTCCCCCGAGCGGCGCTGGGACCGCGTCTTCGCCAGCCACCCCGACCACCTCGCCGCCGGCGAGGCCACCCTCCAGGCCGTCTACCCGGACGCCCGCAACCCCTACGCGCACCCCGAGCTCGCGGGCCGCGGCCTCGGCCCGCACGCGGTCAAGGAGGTGTGGGTCATGGCCCACCCGCAGGCCAACCGATACGTCGACGTCACCGACACCTACGACGCCAAGCTCGCCGCACTGCGCGCCCACGCCAGCCAGACCAGCCACGTCGACCTCGACGCGCTCATCGTCGGCTGGACGGAGGCGACGGCCAAGGAGGGCGGCCTGCCGGACGGATCACGGGCCGAGGCCTTCTACACCTGTCTCACCGGATAGCGCGTCGGCGCGATGCTGGCGCCATGGGGGACGTGAACCGACAGCTGACACTCGCGCGCCGGCCCGACGGCCTGGTGCGCCCCGAGGACTTCGCGATGGTGGAGGGCCCCGTGCCCGAGCCGGCCGAAGGCGAGGCCGTGGTCCGCACCGAGCTCCTGTCCATCGACCCGACCGTGCGCACCTGGATCTCCGACGCCCGCAGCTACTTCCCGCCCGTCGCCATCGGTGAGCCGGTCCGGTGCCCGGGCGCCGGCCACGTGGTGGCCTCGGCGTGCGACGCCTTCGCCGTGGGCGACCCCGTCTACACCCTCACCGGCTGGCAGGACTACGCCGTGATCCGCGACGACGGCTTCGCCACCCGGCTCCCCGACGGCATGTCCCTCGCCGCCGCGCTCGGCGCACTGGGCAACAACGGCATCACCGCCTACATCGGCATGCTGGACATCGGCCGACCTCAGGAGGGCGAGACCGTCGTGGTGTCGGCCGCCGCGGGCGCCACGGGCTCGATCGCAGGGCAGCTCGCGAAGCTGCACGGCGCCCGGGTGGTCGGCATCGCCGGGCGAGCCGACAAATGCGCCTGGGTGGTCGACGAGCTCGGCTTCGACGCCTGCCTCGACCACCGGGCCCCGGACTTCTACGAGCAGCTCAAGGCGGCCACCCCACAGCGCGTCGACGTGTACTTCGACAACGTCGGCGGCGCCGTGCTCGACGCCGTACTCAAGCGCCTGGCCGGCCACGCCCGGGTGGTGCTGTGCGGCGCCATCGCGGTCTACAACGCCGAGGAGAAGCAGCCGGGTCCGGCCAACTACCTCGAGCTCATCACCCAACGGGCCACGATGACCGGGTTCAACACCTTCGACCACTGGGACCGCTTCGGTGCCATCACCGACGAGCTGGCCGGGTGGATCGCCGACGGGCGCATCCGCCACCGCGAGCACGTGCTCGAGGGCCTCGAGCGCGCCCCCGAGGCGCTGAACATGCTCTTCACCGGCGAGAACCTCGGCAAGCTCCTGGTGCGGGTCTTCGACCCGGAGGCGAGCCCCGGCTGACCCCCGCCGCGACCGTTCTGGGGTCGATGGACCGAGGCATCGGGAGTCAGATGAGAGAGCGGCGGAGGGCGGCGATGTCGTCGGGTCCCACGCCGCAGCACCCGCCGACCAGGCGGGCGCCCTGCGCCACCCAGCCCGCGACCCGCACGGGGTCGAGCGCACCGGTGCCGGCGTAGCGCCACACCCGGGCCTCGGCGTCCCACGAGCCGCCGGCGTTGGGGCAGGCCACGAGGGGCAGGCCGGTGTCGGCCAGGGCCACCAGCGCGTCGGCGACGTCGTCCGCGGCGGTGCAGTTCACGCCGACGGCCGCGACCCGGGGGTGTGACGCCACCCGCCCACCGGCCTCGACGAGGTCGTCGCCGCCGGCCGTGCGGGCGCCAGCGACACAGGTGAAGGTGAGCCACAGCGGCGGGCCCTGATGGTCGAGGGCCTCGAGCACGGCCTCGGCCTCGGCGAGGGTCGGCTGGGTCTCGATGGCGAGCAGGTCGGGGCCGGACGCCTCCAGGACGGTGAGGCGCCGGCGGTGGAAGGCGGTGAGTTCGGCGGCGCTGAGGCCGTAGCGGCCGTGGTACTCCGACCCGTCGGCCAGCACCGCGCCGTAGGGGCCGACCGAGGCCGCCACGAGACGGTCGCCGCCGGTGGCTTCGGCGGCGGCTCGGGCCACCTCGACCGAACGGGCGAGGGCCCGGCGGGCGTCGGCCCCGTCCCGCCCGGCGGCCTCGAAGCCCTCCTCGCTGACCTGGTAGGAGGCGGTGACGGCCACGTCGGCGCCGGCACGGAAGAAGGACTCGTGCACCTGCTGCACGAGTCCGGGCTGCTCGACGAGCGCCTTGGCCGACCAGAGAGGAGCGGCGAGGTCGGCGCCGGCGGCCTCGAGGGTGGAGCCGAGGCCGCCGTCCACCACCCGCACCCGGTCGCCGAGGGGGGCTCGGGGACCGGGTGCCATCCCGTCAGTAAACCGTGCGGCCGGCGGTCACGGGTGCGGGGGCCGTGACCGGAGGCGACGCCGGGACCGGGGCGGGGGCGGCCGGTCGACGGGCGGGTGGTGGCGGAGAAGCCGGCGCCGCGGGGCGGGGAGCCGCGGCGCCGGCGGGGGGTCGGTAGGCGGGAGGGGCCACCGGAGCCGTTGCGGGAGCGGCCACAGGAGCGGCCTCGGGAGCGGCCGAGACCGGCGCCGCCGGGCGAGGCGAGCGGGGAGCCGGCCGGACCGACGGGCCGGCCTCGGCGTTCAGCTTGGCCTGGCGGGCGGCCTGGTCGAGGCGGACGAACGACAGCAGGGACACCAGGGCGACCACGACCACCACCAGGGCGATCGCCATCGTCGTGGTGGCGTCGGTGCCGGCGGCGACGCCGTGGACCGTGGCCAGCACGAACACCGGGAAGCTCAGGTAGTGCACGCTGCGCCACACCTTCTTCGGCATCCAGCGCCGCCCCAGGGCGGTCAGCTCGACGGCCAGCAGCAGGTAGAAGGCCACGATGCCCCAGGCCACGGCGGACGGGTCCCAGTCCGAGGCGAAGGGCACGAGGACGTCGGTGAGACCGAAGTCGACGTAGCTGTCGAACATCAGGGCGACGACGTGCACCCCGAGGAAGATCATGGTGAGAGCGCCCAACCACTGGTGCATGTCGAGCAGCCAGTTGGGACGGGGCCGCTTGCCGAAGACCTTCGTCGAGAGGGCGAGGCCCCACAGCACGCTGGCCGAGAGCAGGGCCCACGAGACGATGCCGCCGGCGCGGGCGGTGTACCACCAGAGCTGTTCCATCACGATCCTCCGCTGTTCGTGTCGGGTGCGGTCTGGCCGCCGAAGGGCGACGGCGTGGCCCCGGCGTCGCTGTCCGGGGTGGAGAACTGGTCGCTCGGCGGGGTGAACTCCTCGCCGCCGCCGAACTGGTCCCCAGGCGGGGTGAACTGCTCGCTTCCGCCGAACTGGTCGCCCGGGTCGCCCAGGCGGCCGTCGCCGTCGGCGTCGCCGAAGGGGTCGCTCTGGCCGTTCGAGCCGAACGGCTGCTGGGTGCCGCCGTCGGCGCTGACGGGCGCGGGGTCGGCGGTGTCGCCCTGGTTGGTGGCCACCAGGCCGATGCCGATCCCGACGAAGGCGCCGGCGCTCACGGCAGCGGCGATCATGCGACCACGGTGGGCGGGGGTCCGGGCGGGACCGTCCTCGGCACCAGGAGCCGGGGCGGGCATGGCCCCGGGGGCGGGGTACGGATCGGGGGCGGGGGCGGGGGTGAGGTCGGTCACGGGTCCAGGGTGGGCGTCACCCCTCAAAGGAGGGGTAAAGGACCCTGGGAATTCCCTGGGAGCTGCGACCATGACCCTCGTGCCCGAGCAGCCTCCCGACCCGTACACCCACGGCCACCACGAGAGCGTCCTGCGCAGCCACCGGTGGCGCACCGCCGAGAACTCCGCCGCCTACCTCCTCCCCCACCTCCGGCCCGGCCTCGATCTGCTCGACGTCGGATGCGGTCCGGGCAACCTCACCCGGGACCTGGCCCGGCGCGTCGCACCCGGTCGCGTGCTCGGCCTCGACGCTGCGTCCGACGCTGTCGACGCGGCCCGCGCCGATGGGTCGGCCGAGGGCGGGGACCCGCCGGTCGAGTTCGCCGTCGGCGACGTCTACGCCCTCGACGTCGAGGACGCCTCGTTCGACGTGGTCCACGCCCATCAGGTGCTGCAGCACCTCGCGGATCCGGTCGCCGCCCTGCGGGAGCTACGCCGGGTGGTGCGCCCCGACGGACTCGTGGCCATCCGCGACAGCGACTACGCCGCCATGATCTGGGCACCGCTCGATCCCCGCCTCGACCGGTGGCTGGCGATCTACCACGACCTCACCCGCCGCAACGGGGCCGAGGCCGACGCCGGACGGTTCCTCCTGGGATGGGCCCAGGCCGCCGGCTTCCGCGAGGTGACGGCCACCACGTCCACCTGGACCTTCGCCGACCCCGAGACCCGGTCGTGGTGGGGCTCGCTCTGGGCCGACCGCGTCACCGAGTCCTCCTACGCGACGCAGGCCCTCGAGCACGGCCTCGCCGACGAGGCCGAGCTCACCGATCTCGCCGACGCGTTCCGGGCCTGGGCGGCTGCGCCCGACGGCTTCTTCGCCGTCCTCCACGGCGAGGTGCTGGCCCGGCCCTGAGTGGCGGGGACGGCCTGCAGCCACCCCGCGAACCGAGCCACCGGCGAACCGGCGGCGACGCGCTGGCGAACGGACGGAGAACCCTCCGTGCCACCCGGGACGGCCTTGGAAGGCCCCGGGGGGTGCTCGGTAGGGTGGCCGGGCGAGCGTGCGAACGGTGAGGAGGCACGACGATGCAGTTGGACGACGAGCAGCGTGAGGCCTGGCGGCGGGACGGCTACCTCGTCCTGCGAGGAGCGCTCGACGAGGCCCGCGTGGCGGAGATCGCCGCCTGGGTCGACGAGGTGGAGGGCTGGGCGACCGGCGGCGGCCCCGGCCTGCACCACTTCGAGCAGACCGACGGTGGGCCGACCATCGCCCGCAGCGAGGACCTCATCGGCCACCACGCCGGGCTGCGGGCACTGTTGACCGAGGGTCTCCTGGTCGAGGTCACCGGGCAGCTCTTCGGCGAGCCCGCCCTGCTGTACAAGGAGAAGGTCAACTACAAGCAGCCCGGCGGCGGCGGCTTCGCCCCCCACCAGGACGCTCCGGCCTATCGCTTCGTGGACCACCACATCAGCGTGATGGTGCCGCTCGACCCGGCCACGGTCGCCAGCGGGTGCCTGTGGGTGGCCCAGGGACACGAGCGCGGCCTGCTGCCCATGGAAGGCCTCCGCGGCCTGCGGGACGACGTGGTGGCCGAGCTGGACTGGCAGCCCGTCGAGCTGGAGCCCGGCGACCTGCTCTGGTTCGACTCGTACGCCCCCCACCGCAGCGACACCAACACCACCGACCGGGCCCGGCGGGCCCTGTACCTCACCTACAACGCGGCGTCGGCGGGCGACTTCCGCACCACCTACTACGAGGACAAGGTGGCCGAGTTCGACGCGCTCGACGGCGATGCCGACCGGGTGCGCCTCAGCATCACCGACGACTTCCTCGGCCGGCCGGTCGAGGCCCCGGCGTCGTGAGCGAGGCCCGCGGCTCCCTGGACGGGCTCGACGAGCTCGTCGAGCTCTACCGCAGCGACAAGGCCACGGCCATGTACGACGAGGTGGTCACCGAGCGCGAGCACGCCCTCCAGGCGGCGGCGCTGGCCGAGGCCGCCGGCGCGCCGCCCGCCACCGTGGCCGCCGCCCTCCTCCACGACGTCGGGCGCCTCACCATCGCCTGGGACTCCGCCGAGGGCGCCTTCGTGGCCGCAGACCGCGCCCACGACGCCGTGGGTGAGCGCCTGCTCGGCCGGTGGTTCGGCCCCGAGGTCAGCGCGCCGGTCGGCATGCACGTCGACGCCAAGCGCTACCTCTGTGCGGTCGAGCCCGCCTACGCCGAGACCCTCTCACCGGTCTCGGTTCGCAGCCTGGCCATCCAGGGCGGACCCATGAGCGCCGACGAGGTGGCCGAGTTCGAGTCCCGTCCAGGCTGGGAGGCCGCCGTGCAGCTGCGGCGCTGGGACGACGGGGCCAAGAGCACCGAGCCGGCGGCGAAGACCATCGAGGACTACGTCCCGCTGCTCGTCTCGCTGGCGCGCTGACCTTTCGGCGCGCCGCCGGCCAACCGGCGCCTCAGCCGGCGTCGAGCAACGAGCGGGTGAGGTCGACCGCCGCCGAGGGGCTGGCGAAGAAGTGCTGGGCGCCGGCGTGCAGGTCGCGGAAGCCTCGCTCGATGGGGCCGGCGCGGAGGCCCTTGGTGCCCGCCAGCAGGTAGGCCTGACGGGCGATCTCGGCGCCGCCCTGGTTCACCTGGCGGCAGGCCTCGCGGACCAGGTTGGCGGTGAGCGCGGACACCGCTCCGCCGCGGGCCGACTCGGCTTCGGCCTCCTCGCACACCTCGCGCACCCAGGCCCGCCCCGCCCGGTAGCGGCCCTCGAGGCCGGCGTACTCGAAGAGGAACCGCTCGGAGTCCGCCAGGGAGGTCGCCGCCCCCATGCGGGTGGTGTCCTTGGCCTTGGCCAGCACCTCGTCGAGCACCCGGCGGGTGACCCCGAGGGCCCAGCCGGCGTGGCCGGCGGCGGTGAGGGGCAGCACCCCGAGGGCGTGCATCGCCGAGCCGCGGTGCACGACGGGAGCGAAGAAGTCGAAGGTGCGGTGGCGGGGTAGGCGCTGCTCACGGACGGTGTAGTCGTAGCTGGCGGTGGCCTGGAGGCCGAGGACGTCCCAGTTGCCCTTCAGCTCGATGGCCTCGACGGGCAGGCACCCCATCAGGTAGCTGCTGTCGCCGCCGTCCGCCTCCACCGTGAGCATGCCGGCGCCGGCCCACGCGGCGTGGGCGATGCCGCTGCCGAACTGGTAGTCGCCGCTGAGCACGAGCTCGTCGCCCTCGACCACGGCGGTGCCGTTGGGGGCGAACTGGCCGGCCACGACGGGCACCCCGTCGGCGAAGACCTCGTCGGCGCCGGCGTCGGGCAGGTAGGCGCCGAAGAACGCTGCGGCGACGTCGGCCGCGAAGTAGCACCAGCCCGTCGAGCCGTCGGCACGCGAGATCTCCTCGTAGACGTCCACCACGTCGGCGAGCGGCAGCTCGAGGCCGCCGACGGCCTTCGGGACCATGGGCCCGTAGAGCCCGGCGGCTTCGATGGCGTCGAGCGACGCCTTCGCCATGGGCTCGCCGGGCGGCGTGGTGGCGGCGTTGGTGTCGAGGACCTCGAACAGCTCGCGGGCGGCGTCGAGGGGTGTGGTCGTCATGGCGACAGGCAAGCAGGCGCGGTCGGGCCGGCGCCAGAGCCGGAGGTCCCCTCGTCGAACCCCTTGGCTCCCGCGCTCAGCGGTCCGGCGGCGCCCGCCGATCCGCGCTCGTCGGGGAACGTCGCTCGCCGCGCCGGCCGGAGCGCCCCGACCCGGCGATGCGCCACCCCGAGGGGCCCCTGGCGAGGCACTAGGTTGCCGGCATGCGTTCTCGCCATCGCCTTCTCCTGGCCCTCGCCGCGCTCGCCGCCGCTTCGCTCTCGGCGACCGGCGCCGCGCTGGCGGCGCCCTCGCAGGCCACCGACGAAGGCGCCGACGCCCTGGCGGTCACCGCCGACGCGTCCGGCAACCCGGATCAGGCCGTGTTCGACTACTCGATCAACAATTTCACCTGCACCGACGCCACGGTCACCGTCGACGGCGTCGACGCCACCATCACCCAGAACGACCCGAACACGGGCAGCATCGCCTTCCCCGTGGGCACGCCCGGCGGCGTGTACACCGCCACCTTCGACTGCGACACCGGCAAGGGTGTGGTCAGCGGCTCGTTGACCCTCAGCATCGCCGCCGTCACCGTCACCAAGGTGGTCGAGGGCGACGCCCCCGCCGATGCGACCTTCCCCGTCACCGTCACCTGTAACAGGGCAGCGGGGGGCGGCGTGTCGAGCGAGTTCTCCGAGGGCAGCGGGGGCTTCCTCCTCGACACCGCGTTCAGCTTCGGTGCCGACGGCGGCAGCAAGTACCTCGTCGCCTACACCCCGCAGAGCTGCTCGATCAGCGAGGTCGATGACGCCGGCGCCCAGAGCGCGACGATCGACCTCGCCGACTGCGACGACGACGGGCCCACCGTGCGGTCGGCCGAGGCGGCAGGGCCGGACGGCGGCTTCGCGATCATCGATCCCACCGACTGCACCCAGACCATCACCAACGTTTTCGCGGCGGCCGCCCAGCCCGCCGTGGCGGTCCAGCAGCAGCCCGGCTTCACCGGCTGACGCCGCGCTCGATCGAGCCGTTGACATGAGCCACCCGATCGTCGTCACCGGCAGCGCGTCCGGCCTCGGCGCCGCGGTCGTCCGCCGCCTCCGCGCCGCGGGCCGGACGACCATCGGCATCGACGTCCAAGGGGGTGAGCTGGTCGACCTGCTCGCCGACCTCGGCACCGCCGAGGGTCGGGCGACCGCACTGGCGGCCGTCGCCGAGGCGACCGACGCCCTCGACGGCCTCGTGTCGTGCGCCGCGGTCTCCCCCATCCACCCGGACCCGGCGACGGTGGTCAGCGTCAACGCCTTCGGTGCCTTGGCCGTGCTCGACGGGCTCCTGCCCCTGCTCGCCCGCGGCGCCGACCCGGCCGCGGTCGCGATCTCGAGCATCGGCGCGGTCGACGGCTCCGCCGACGAGGCGCTCGTCGCGGTCCTCCGCGCCGGCGACGAGGAAGCGGCGCGGGCGGCGGCCGTCGACGGCACCGCCTACCGGTCCGCCATCGCGTATTCGAGCGCCAAACGCGTGGTGGCCCAGGGGGTGCGCGAGCGGGCCCGGGCGTGGGGCGACGCCGGTGTGCGGCTCAACGCCGTCGCCCCCGGCCGCATGGAGACCCCGATGCTCGACGGGCTGCTCGCCGACCCGCTCATCGCCGCCGGCATCGACACCCTGCCCTCCGGGGTGCGGGCCAGCGGCTCGGCCGACGACGTGGCCGGCGCGGTGTGCTTCCTGCTGGGACCCGACGCCACCTTCGTGCACGGCCAGGTGCTGTTCGTGGACGGGGGCACCGACGCCCTCCTGCGCCCCGACGCCGTCTGACCCTCCCCGCCGGCCATTCCGGTCGCGGGATCCTGACGTCTGCGTAGGGATCCGGGGGCCGGAGCGGCGGCTGGTTCCGGCCGCAGGATCGTGACGGGGCGAGCCCACCGAGCGCACCCGGAGCGCACCCGGAGCGCCGAGGAGGCGTGACGGACGACCTCAGGCGGGCGTCGGGGCGTGGTCGTCGGAGGGGAACGGGTCCCACGCCGGCGGTGCGGTGCCGAGGTGCTCCTCCGCCAGAGCGCGGAACGCCTGGAGGTCCAGGCTGCTCTCGGCCCCTCCGGCGAGGCGCACGCCGGCGGTGAGGCCACTCGGGGCGTCGGCCTCCCAGGTGGCCCCACGGGCCTCGAGCTCGTCGAGACGCCGCGCCAACGGGGCGAGGTCCACCCGTGGCCGCACCGGGCGCGACCAGACCTGCACCCAGCTCTCGTAGCGGTACACCAGTTCGTAGCGGCGACCCCGGGCGATCAGCAACGCCCCCCGCCGGGTGGCGTTGTGGACGGCCATCGGGTGCAGGCCGGCCGACCACCGGCCGCCGAAACGGTGGCCGCCGGCGTCGGGCGCCCCCTCGGGGACCACGAACACCGCAAGGTCCAGCTCGGGCACCTCCTCGAGGCCCACCTCGTCGACCACGCAGCGCTCGCTGTCGGTGAGGCAAGCGTCCTCCTCGGCCCACAGGTCCTCGTGACGCTCGGGCGCGGCCGCCACCTCGAGCAGCATCGGGAGCATGGTCCGGTAGAGCAGACCGCTCGGATCCGCCGACCCCGCCAGCGCCTCCCGGAGCGGTGAGCGGGCCTCGTCGGCGTATGCGGCGATGATCATCGAGGCACGGGCGGCGTCCCGGAAGCGGTAGGTCCCGAAGTCGCCGGCGGCGGCGACGTCGGTGAGCAGGTCCTCGTGGGCCAACGCGGCTGCCGGGTCGGCCAGGGCGAACACCGACACCAGGCCGTCCTGGTCGAAGTGGTTGTTGGACACCAGGCGGGCGTCGCCGTGGCGATCGAACGACCGCAGGTAGCGGAACGCCATCTGCGCGCTCAGGTCGGCCCGGAGGTCGGCCGGCGTCGGCGTGCCCGGCCAGTGCGAGAGGCACAGCACGGTGCCTTCGGCGGCCGAGCCGTCGACGATCACGTTTGGCCGGCCGGCGAGCTCCGCGTAGGGGACGTACGACAGCGGTGCGCGGGTCATGCCCTCGGACCCTAAGACCTCAAGCACACTCGAGGTCAACCCCCCACCACCTTCGTTCTGGTAGCTCGCGTGCAACAAGGGTGTTGCACGCGAGCTACCAGAACGGGGCAACGGGCGGGGACGCGGCGAGACGAGGCGGGTCAGAAGGCGGCGCGGACCGACTTCAGCAGGGCACGGGTGCGGGCGGCGTCCTCGTCGTTCAGGGTGAACTCCACCGCCGCGAACTCGGTGGCGCCCGCCGCAGCGAACGCGGCGAGGCCCTCGGTGACCTCGTCCTCGTTGCCGATGATGGCCACGTCGGCGGGGCCGGCGGCGCCCTCGCGGTCGAGCATGGCGCGGTAGCTCGGGAGGTCGTTGTAGTTGGCGAGGATCATGGCGACCGTGTCGCGCACGCCCTGGGCGTCGTCGGTGACGCAGACGGGCAGGCTGGCGATCACCCGGGGCGCGGCCCGACCGGCCGCCTCGGCGGCCGCGGCGATGGACGGGGCGATGTGGTCCCGCACCGTGTTGGGGCCCACCAGCCAGAGGATGGTGCCGTCGGTGCGCCGGCCGGCGAGGTCGAGCATCTGCGGCCCGAGGGCGGCCACGATGACCGCCGGCGCGGCGGCGGGCGGCACCACGAACTCGGTGGTGCACGACCAGATGTCGCCGACGGCGTCGACCTTGCGCTCGTGCAGCAGCGGCAGGAGGACGTCGAGGTACTCGGTCATGTGCCGCACGGGCCGCTCGAAGGGCACGTGGTACTTGGCCTCCACACCCGGCTTGTGGGCCAGGCCGATGCCGAGGGCGATGCGGTCGCCCGACGCCGCCTGCGCGGTGAGGACCTGGCCGGCGAGGGTGTCGGGCGAGTGGCCCCAGGTGGGGATCACCGCGGTGCCGAGCTCCATGCGCTCGGTGACGCGGCCGAGCAGGGCCAGGACGGTCATGGTGTCGGTGCCGCTCAGCTGGTTGACCCAGTAGCCGTCGAAGCCGTCGGCCTCGGCGGTGCGGGCGTGCTCCTCGAACTCTGCGATGGGCGTGGCGAAGAGCGTCTGGCCCGAAGCGTTGATGGTGATGCGCATGGTGCCCCCTCTGCGCCGCCCCCTCGGTGCGGCGCCGCTGCCGTCGGTGTCGTGACGCTACCGGGCGATCTCCCCGCCGGCGCCGCCCGACCCGTTCTGGGACCACCCCGCGTCACCGGCGCCTCGGGCATGTACCCAGAACGAGCGTCCACTGCGTTCTGGGACCACCCCCGCGTCACCGGCGCCTCGAGCGTGTACCCAGAACGAGCGTCGTGGGGCGAGCGGTCCGGTCAGTCGAACCAGCCGAAGGGGGCGTGGGGGTCGATGGCGGCGAGGGTGCCGGCGAAGGTGGGGCCGGACGTCCCGCCCTGGTCCGGCGCCGGCGGCGGGAGGGCGGCGGTCAGCGCCGCGTCGACGGTCGACGGGTCCCCATCGAGCCAGGCGCAGGTCAGGCGGAGCCCCGCGGTGGGGCCGTCGTCGGGGACGGCGCCGGCGAAGGTCCACACGCCGGCCACCCCGGCGACGCCGAGCACGGCGTCCGCGAGGTCGGACGGCGCCGGCCCGGCGCCGGCGTCCTCGAGGCGCACGTGCACCCCGGTGCCGGGTCGGAAGGGCACGACCCCCGGCTGCACCAGCGCCGCCGGCGCGGCATGGGCGGACTCGACCCGCAGCGCGCCGGCCAGGTGTGACGTCCGCTGCTGGTGGAAGCGGTCGGCCTTGGCCAGGGCGATGCCGTGGTGGAAGAAGTCGGTGAGGGTGACGTCGAGGGGCTCGGCCAGCAGGTAGAGCGTCACGTAGTGGACCCGGTTCAGCGGGGCGGTCGCCTTGGCGCCCGCAGACGCCGCGAGCGCCGGCGTCAACACCCACCGCTGCCCTCCGACGATCCCGGGCAGCGCATACTGCTCGGGCAGGTGGTCGAACAGGTGCCACTCGTTGTAGGAGCGGTGGGCGCCGGCCTCCACCTCGGTGAAGGAGAAGAAACCCGCCTCGGCCCGCAGCGGCGCCGCCGTCGTGTCGGCGAGGGGCTCGGTACCGGGTCCGCTCACCGGAGCGCCTCGACGCCCGGCAGTTCCATGGCCGCCTCCAGCTGCTCGACGTAGTGGGCGGCCGAGTGGTGCATCACCCGGGCGCTGACGATGGTGGCGCCCGCGTCCGCCATGGCCTCCAACGCGGCCGCCGCCTCGACGGGGTGGTCGACGGGGTCGAGGGGCGGGACGGGCTGCAACACGACGTCGAAGGGATCCGTGCGGGTCTCGCCGGCGTGGCGGTCGAGCAGGGCCCGCACCTCGTCGAGGGACAAGCCGAAGGGCGCCCATCCGTCGCCGAGCGACAGGGCCCGTCGCAGCGAGCGACCCGTCCGGCCGCCCACCCAGACGGGCACGTCCTCGCGCACACCGTGGGGGTCGACCACGACACCCCCGAAGCGGTGGTGGGGGCCGTCGTACTCGGGCTCGGCCCGGCCCCACGACGCCCGCACGGCGCGCAGGGCGTCGTCGGCCCGCTCACCCCGGTCGGCGAACGGCGCGCCGAGCAGGTCGAACTCCTCCTCCAGCGATCCCACACCGACACCGAGCAGGAGGCGACCGCCGGACACGACGTCGAGGGTGCCGTAGCGCTTGGCCAGCTCGAGGGGGTGGTGGTAGCCGAGCACGACCACGAAGGTGGCCAACCGGATGCGCTCGGTGACCGCGGCCAGGTAGCCGAAGGTGGCCAGTGGATCGAAGTACCGGGCGCCCCGGGTGGCGGCCACCTCGACGGGGACGGCGACGTGCTCGCTGCACGTCAGGTGGTGGTACCCGAGGCGGTCGGCGGCCCGGGCGATGGCGACCACCTCCTCCCAGCCCGCCTCACGCTCCCAACGGGCGTGGCCCTTCGGCAGCAGGGTGAGCACCGGGGTCACGATTCCGAGCCGCACGCCGCCATCTTGACCGCCCGCGGTGCGGCCCGGAGCTCCTTCCGGGACCACGGTGGCGTGACACGGCGCCGTGGTGTGCTCCCCGAGCCGGCGGTTCACTTGCGTGTGCACGCACCTAGCCTTGGAGCCATGAGCGACGCCATCCTCCAGACGGTCCCGCTGGGCATGCACTGGCCCACCCTCGACCCGTTCCTCTTCTGCGCCCACCACCACGACGCCTACCCCGAGGGCGACGACGAGCTCGGGCCGCAGGCGTCGCTCGCGGGCCGCGAGATCGGTGCCGACTTCGCCGGCGTGGACGGCTGGAACATGTACCACGGCGACCACGTCCCCGGGTTCCCCCAGCACCCCCACCGCGGCTTCGAGACGGTGACCTTCGTGCGCGAGGGCTTCATCGACCACTCGGACTCGCTCGGGGCCACCGCCCGCTTCGGCGCCGGCGACACCCAGTGGATCACCGCCGGCGCCGGCATCGTCCACTGCGAGATGTTCCCTCTGCTCGAGAAGGACCGGCCCAACCCCCTCGAGCTCTTCCAGATCTGGCTGAACCTCCCCGCCGCCGACAAGATGGCCGAGCCCTGCTTCTCCATGATGTGGGACGGCGACGTCCCCCACCTCGACCACGTCGACGACGCCGGCGGCCACACCCGCGTCACGGTCATCGCCGGCGAGATCGACGGCCACCGGGCCCCGGCCCCGCCGCCGAGCTCGTGGGCCTCGCGTCCGGAGGCCGACGTCGGCATCTGGCATGCGTCGCTCGACGAAGGGGCGTCCTGGACCCTGCCCACCGCCGGCCCGGAGACCGCCCGGGTCCTCTACTTCTACGAGGGCGACGAGCTGGTCGTCGACGGCGTGGCCCTCGAGGGACAGACCGGCGCCGTGCTCGACGCCGACCTGGCCGTGACCCTCACCGCCGGTGCCGGCGGCGCCGAGATCATGGTGCTCCAGGGCCGGCCCATCGCCGAGCCGGTGGCGCAGTACGGGCCGTTCGTGATGAACGACGAGGCCGGCATCCGCCAGGCCATGGTCGACTACCAGCAGACCGCGTTCGGTGGCTGGCCCTGGCCCGACGACGGACCCGTCCACCACCGCGAGCAGGGCCGCTTCGCCAAGCACCCCGACGGCCGGGTCGAGCTCATCACCGAAACCCCCACCCGCTGACAGGCCAACCCCTCGTTCTGGTAGCGACCTGGCAACACCTGCGTCGCCGACGACACACCAGAACGAACCATTTCTCGTTCTGGTAGCGACCCGGCAACACCTGCGTCGCCAACGACGCACCAGAACGAGCCGTGTGCCGGGGTAGGAGTCAGGCGGGGCGGGGGGCGCCGACCTCGCGGCGCATGCACACCCGGGGCCAGGCGTCGATGCCGATCGAGGCCTCGTAGGTGCGGATGGCGGCGAGGCCGGGGGTGATCTCGGCGTCGGCGAGGACCCGGAAGCCCAGTCGCTCGTAGTACGGCCGGTTCCAGGCGACCTCGGCGAAGGTCGTCAGGGTGAGGGCGGGCAGGCCACGGGCCGCGGCCCAGCCCTCGGCGGTGTCGATGAGGCGGGCGCCGACGCCCTGGCCGGCGTGGTCCGGGTGGACCGAGACCTGCTCGACATGGGCGCAGCCGTCGACCTCCTCCACCAACAGGTACGCCACCGGGTCGCCGCCGACGGGCGTCGCGACCCAGAACGACCCCCGGTCGAGGAAGCCCTGGAGCTCGAACAGCGAGAACGGGTCGTGCCGGGCCACGAGATCCATACCCACGTCGGCGAACAGCCGCCCGGCCGCGATCTCCACCTGTTGCACCGCCTTCAACTCGGCCGGTCGCGGCGGCCGGATCATCAGCGGAGCGCTCATGCGTCGGCGACGAGGTCGCGCAGCTCGCGCTTCAGGATCTTGCCGCTCGCGTTGCGGGGCAGCGGCTCGGCCCACAGCACCATGCGGGTGGGCACCTTGAACGCGGCGAGGTGTTCGGCGACATGGGCCTGGAGCTCCTCGACCGTGGCGTCGGCGTCGGCCCGCAACATGACCGCGGCGGCGACCTCCTCGCCGAGGCGGTCGTGGGGGATGCCGAACACCGCGGCCTCGTGCACCGCGGGATGCTCGTACAGGACGGCCTCGACCTCGGCGCAGTACACGTTCTCGCCGGCCCGCAGCACCATGTCCTTGGCCCGGTCCTCGACGTAGACGAAGCCCTCGTCGTCGACGCGGCCGATGTCGCCGCTGCGCAGCCAACCGTCGACGAGCACCTCGGCGGTGGCCTCGGGGTTGTTCCAGTACCCCCGGATGAGGTGGGGGCCCCGGAACCAGATCTCACCCCGCTCGCCGACGGGGAGCGGCCGATCCTCCGGGTCGCGCACCTCCACCTGGAGGATGGGTGTGGCCCGGCCGGTGCTGGTCGGGTGGGTGAGGTAGTCGGCGCCGCCGTTCTGGGGGCCGTAGGCGTTGGTCTCGGTCATGCCGTAGCCGATGCCCGGGCTGGCCGACGGGAAGCCCTTGGCCACCCGCTTCACGAGCTCGGGCGGCGCCGGCGCCCCGCCGCCCCCGACACCCCGCAGGCTGGACGTGTCGAACTCGGCGAACCGCGGCGAGGCCAGCAGGTCCCAGCTCTGGGTGGGAACGCCCACGAAGTTGGTCACCTGCTCGCGCTCGATCAGCTCGAGGGCGCGCTCGGGGTCCCACTTGTGCATCATCACGAGCTTCAGCCCGCCGAGCAGGCAGCTGAGCATGACGGGCACGCAGCCGGTGACGTGGAAGAGCGGCACCACCAGGATGAACGTGGGCGGCAGCGACGGCGGCGCGTCCGGGTCCTTGGGGGCATCGTCGGCCCGCAGACGATCCACCGCGGAACGGCAGGCGAAGCCGAAGAGCGCCTGACCGATGGCCCGGTTGGTCGACACCGCCCCCTTGGGGTGCCCGGTGGTGCCCGACGTGTACAGGATGGTGGCGTCGTCCTCGCCGTCCACGTCGACCTCGGGGAACGGGACGCCCCGCACCACGACGTCGTCCCATGGGTGGATTCCGGCGGTCCCATCGGGGCAGCGGACCCCGATGATCCGGATCCCCCGCGACGCGCACGACGACCGGGCCCGCTCGACCCGCTCGAGGTCGGCGATCAGGACCTCGGGGGCGCAGTCGCCGAGCGCGTAGTCGACCTCCTCCTCGGTCCACCAGGCGTTGAAGGACACCGAGACCGCGCCGATCGACGTGACGGCGGCGAACGACACCACCCACTCGGGGTAGTTGCGCATGGCCACGGCCACCCGGTCGCCCTTGGTCACGCCGTACCGCTCGATCAGCGCGGTGGCCAGCGCCGCCACCTCGTCGTGGAACCGGGCGAAGCTCCACCGCTCGTCCTCATAGACGAGGAAGGTGGCGTCGCCCCGGGCCGCGGTCGTGGCCACCATGGTCCGCAGCGTCCGCGGTGCGTGCCGGAACGCCGTGACCTGCTGGTCGTCGACCTCCAGCGACGTCGTCTCGAACGGCGCCCCCGGGGCGGTGACGGCGGCAACGGCGGCGGCGTAGTCCATCGGGCGGCGACCCTACCCCCCAGGATTCCGCGACCACCCGGTCGCCCCCCACGACGAGCGCGTGGACCCAGGACGAACGAGGGCGAGCAGTGGTCAGGAGGCGACGTGGAGGACGGCGGCGCCGGTGACCCGGTCGTGGGCCAGGTCGGCGAGGGCCTCGTCGGCGCGGTCGAGGGGGTATGCCTCGGTGTGCACGGTGATGCCGATGCGCTCGGCGACGGCCAGGAACTCCTCGCCGTCGGCGCGGGTGTTGGCGGTCACGGACCGGACCTGGCGTTCCTGGAAGAGGTGGCGCTGGTAGTCGAGGGCGGGCACGTCGCTCAGGTGAATGCCGGCGATGGCGCAGGTGCCGCCGCGGTCCAGCGCCTCGAGGGCGACGGGCACGACGTCGCCGACGGGGGCGAAGACGATGGTCGAGTCGAGGGGCTCGGGCGGGACGTCATAGGTGTCGCCCGCCGAGGCGGCGCCGAGCTCGAGGGCGAGGCGCCGGGCGTCGGCCGAGCGGGTGAGCACGTGGACGGTGGCGCCCTGGGCCAGCGCCACCTGGGCGGCCAGGTGGGCCGAGCCCCCGAAGCCGTAGATGCCGAGCCGTCCCCCCTCCGGCAGGGCCGCCCGCTTCAGGGCGCGGTAGCCGATGATCCCGGCGCACAGCAGCGGCGCCACCTCCTCGTCCCCGAAGCGCTCGGGCAACCGGTAGGCGAAGCGCTCGTCGACGACGGCGCGCTCGGCGTAGCCGCCGTCGGCGTCCCATCCCGTGAAACGGGGCGCGAGGCACAGGTTCTCGTCACCGCGGACGCAGAACCGGCAGACACCGCACGTGTGGCGCAACCAGGCGATGCCGATGCGCTCGCCAACGGCGAAGCGCGTGGCCCCGGGGCCGAGGGCGTCGACCACCCCGACCACCTCGTGACCGGGGACCGTCGCCGGCGTATGGGGCGCCAGGTCCCCCTCCGCGAGGTGCAGGTCCGTCCGACAGACCCCGCAGACCGAGACCGCGACCCGCACCTCACCAGGACCCGGCGTCGGCGCCTCCCGCTCCACCAGGCGCAACGGGCGGCTGTCGACCGGCCCCGGCGTGTCGACCACCCATGCCCGCACGACCCGGCCCTCCGCTCGGTCCGACGCGTCCGCCGGTCACCCGAAGGTGACCGGGACCTCGTAGACGTTGACGCGGGACCCGTCCTCGGCGCTCTCCTCGAACGCCGTGACGGTGCCGGCGCCCGTCGGCGAACCGTCGAGGGCGACCGACTCCGAGAAGGTGCCCCACGTCCCGGTCCCCGCGGTGGCGGTGGTGAAGCCGTCAGCCAGGACGGTGCCGTCGGCCGCGGTCACGGTGTACCGGACGTTGGCCTCGAAGGTGTTCGAGAGCCCACCGAGGTCGATGGGTGAGGTGACGGCCTCACCGGGCACGGGGGACTCGACCAGGATGAGCGGCGTCACGTCCTCGAAGTCGGCGCGGGTGAGGTCCTCGGCGGGAACGCCCTCGCCGCCGATGCCGTCGACCGCTTCACCGTCGAGGTGGATGTCGACCTCGGCGACGGTGTCGAACTGCGTCAGGGTGAACACCACCTGTGCCACCCGCAGCTGCATCGAGAGGCTGCCTCCGCCTGAGGCGAACTGCGCCGAGAGGTCCACCGTGGCGGTGCCTTGGTCGATGACGACGCTGTTGAAGCGGGTGCCGTCGGGGATCTCGGTGCTCATGCCGGCGCCACTGGCCACGTCGTCGGGACCGGCCAGGAGCGCGACCAGGGCACCGCCGGCCACGGCGGGGGTGGGCACGGTGGCGCCGGCCGTGGCCACGCCCTCGTCGCGGGCGAAGTACACCAGCACGTCGGCCTCGCCACCGGCGGCGGTCGTGGAGGTGCCCGAAGGCGCGCTGGTGCTGGTCGGCGCCGACGTGGGCGGAGCGGCGGTGGTCGAGGCGGCGTCACCGCCGCCGTCGCTGCCACAGGCGGCCAGCACCCCGACGAGCAGGAAGGCCGTGACCAGGGCCCAGGGTCCGCGGTGTCCTCGCATGTGCTCCTCCTCGCGGGTCCTCGGTCCATCGACCCGTCCCGATGGTACGGGTGGCGGCCGCCCGCGGACAGCGCCGAAGGGCCGCGGCGGTATCCCGGCGTGGTGACGACCGAACCTGGACGATGATGGTGAGGCCCGCACGGGGCACGGAGGGGGACGACATGGCCGAGCACGACGACGCATCCACCGAGGCGGGCACCACCCGGACCGCGGCGGCGGCCGCCAACACGGGCGCCGCCGACCCAGAGGCCGTCGGCCTCTTCGCCTTCCGGGTCTGGGGCTACAAGCAGGGCGAGCAGGTCTCGGTGCTGATCCACCTCGGCGACCGCCTCGGCCTCTACCGGGCCATGGCCGGCGCCGGCCCGATCACCCCGGCGGACCTCGCCGAACGCACCGGCCTGCACGAGCGCTGGCTGCGTGAGTGGCTGCGGGGCAACGCCGCCGCGGAGCTGCTGGCGTCCGAGGACGGCGAGACCTTCGAGCTCACCCCGGAGGGCGTCGAGGTGCTCGTGGCCGAGGACACCAGCCTGGCGTTCGCCGCCGGCGCCTTCACCGCGCCGGTGGACGCCGAGGTGGTCGATGGCATCGCCGAGGCCTTCCGCACCGGCATCGGCCTCTCGTACGACCAGCTCGGCCCGGCGGGTGCCCACCAGACCGAGCGGTCCCTCGGCCCCTGGGCCCGCATCGCCCTCGTGCCCCGCATCATCCCGGCCCTCGACGGGCTCGTGGACCGACTCGAAGCGGGCATCGAGGTGGCCGACGTCGGCTGCGGCGCCGGGGTGGCGCTCACCGCCCTCGCCGAGGCCTACCCGAGCTCCCGCTTCCACGGCTACGAGCTCTCCCACCACGCGCTCGAGCGGGCCGCCGCCCGCGTCGCCGGCCTCGGCCTCGACAACGTCGAACTGCACGAGCGCCGCGCCGAGGAGCTCCCCGACGACGGTCGCTTCGGGCTCGTGCTCACCTTCGACTGCCTGCACGACATGACCCGCCCCGCCGACGCCATCTCGGCCATACGCGGGGCCATCGCCGACGACGGCACGTGGCTCATCAAGGACATCCGCTGCACCGGCTCGTGGTCGGCGGACCGCCACAACCCGATGCTGGCGATGATGTACGGCTTCTCCATCACCTCGTGCATGTCGTCGGCCCTGTCCGAGCCCGGCGGCGCCGGCCTCGGCACGGTCGGCTTCAGCACCGGGGTGGCCGAGGCGATGGTGCGCGACGCCGGCTTCACCCGGTTCACCGTCCACGACTTCGAGGACCCGGCCAACCTCTACTACGAGGTGCGCCCCTGAGCCGACGGGCCACCCGCCCGCACGGGCCGACGACGGGTTGTCGGACGAAGCGTGTAAGGAGCACTTCACACCGAGGGTCGGGCGGCGACTACGCTGCCTCCGACCGCCTCGTCCCCGGAGGACCCATGCGCCGCACCGCCCGCCTCGTCTCGTTGCCCTTCGCCCTCGTCCTGGCACTGGCCCTGCTGGGTGCGGCGTGCACCGATGACGGCGGCGACGTCCGCTCGAGCGGGAGCGGCTCGGGCAGCGGCTCCGGTGCGTCGGCCAGCGGCGCCGGCAGCGGATCGGGTAGCGGCTCGGGCAGCACCGCCGAGGCCGAGTGCGTGCCCGTCGGCGAGGACCTCGACGCCGACACCGACGTGGATGTCACCCTCGACGAGTTCTCCATCGTCACCGATCCGACCGAGGCGCCGGCCGGCGTCGTCTCCTTCGTGGCCAAGAACGACGGCGAGGAGCCCCACGAGTTGGTGGTGGTCAAGGCCACCGAAGACGAGCTCGAGATCGTCGACGGCCAGGTCGACGAGGAGGCGCTGCCCGACGGCGCCCTCATCGGCGAGATCGAGCCCTTCCCGGGCGGGACGTCCTGCACCGGGACGTTCGAGTTGACCGAGGGCGACTACACCCTCTTCTGCAACATCGTGGAGACCGAGGACGACGGCACCGTCGAGAGCCACGTGGAAGAGGGCATGATCACCGGCTTCACCGTCACGGCCTGACCCAGCCAGCCCGAGCCACCCGCGCCGCCCGCTCACAGGGGCCGCGGCGCGGGTACCGTCGGCGCCCATGAGCAGCGAGCGGCCGGCCTCCCGGGCCCGGCGCATGGCGGACGCCGTCCTTTCGGTCGACGAGACCCTCGAGGCCCTCAACGCCACCGTCGACCACATGCACGCCACCCTCAGCAGCCTCGACGGCACCATCGCCAAGCTCGACGCCGCCATCGACCGCTTCAGCCAGGTGGTGGTGGGGGTGGACGACCTGCGCAGCGGCATGGCCGACACCATCGGCGACGTCGGCGAGCTGACCCACCAGGTCGGCCGTCTCGTCGACGCACTGGAGGTGACCGCCGGGCCCGCCCTCTGGGCCAACGACGCCCTCCGGCGCATCGGTCTGCGCGGTGGCCGCGACCCGGAGCACGAAGGTGCACCCGGAGACGTCGCCGAAGTCGCCGACGCCGCGGGCACCGACGACGGGCCGGTCGATGATGACCGCTGACCCGGCGGCGGACGGCGCCGCCACCGAGCGCGAGATCATCACGCCGGTGGACCTCTGCGACGAGGGCGGCCGCCTCGCCGCGGGGGCCGCGGGCTGGTCACGGCGCCCCCTGCACCGGGCCAACCTGAAGGGCCCGTGGGGCCGGCGCAAGCGGTGGGAGTACTGGTGCGTCACCACGCCCCACCTGTACGTCTCGCTCACCTACGCCGACGTCGACTACGTCGGCATCGCCGGCCTGTGGATCTGCCGGCCCGCCGACGGGCTCGTGATCGACGTCGCACGGGTCATCCCGCTCGGCCGAGGCGTCGCCCTGCCCGACCAGCCGTGCACCGGTCGGATGGCCGTCGAAGGAGGCGGGCTGTCGGTCACGATCGACGAGCAGGCCGACCACACCCGACTCACGGCCTGGACGAAGGACGCGACGGTCGGCGCCGTCAGCATCGACCTCACCGTCGAGCGGCCCGCCGACCACGAGACCCTCAACGTCGTCATCCCGTGGTCGCCCAAGCGCTTCCAGTACACGAGCAAGCAGAACACCCGCCCCGCCCACGGCGAGGTCCGCCTGGGTGATCAGGTCGTGGCGGTCGGTGGGGCCCCAGGATCCGCCGACGAGGCCTTCGGCACGCTCGACCTCGGGCGCGGCCTCTGGCCCTACTCCATCCGCTGGAACTGGGGCACCGCCTCCGGGCGGGCCGCCGACGGTCGGACCGTGGGGCTCCAATTCGGCGGCAAGTGGACCGAGGGCACCGGCCACACCGAGAACGGGCTGTGCGTGGACGGGCGGCTCACGAAGATCCACGACGAGCTCGAGTGGACCTACGACTGGGACCGACCCCTCGAGCACTGGCGCGTGCGCGACACCGCCGGCGGGCTCGTCGACGCCACCCTCACCCCCGTGCACGACAAGCACTCGCGCACCAGCCTCGGCGTGCTCTCGATGGAGGTCCACCAGGTGTTCGGCACCTGGGCGGGCACGCTGCGCACGGAGGCCGGTGAGGAGCTCGCCTTCGACGGCGTCGTCGGCTGGGCGGAGGAGGCCCGCAACCGGTGGTGAGCGACGAGCGACCGGGCGTCGAGCGGGGCGCCGACGGCAAGCGCCGCTGCTGGTGGTCCACCGGCACCGAGGACTACGCCGCCTACCACGACGACGAGTGGGGACGCCCCGTCGTCGACGACGTGCGCCTGTACGAGAAGCTCTGCCTCGAGGGCTTCCAGTCCGGCCTCTCGTGGCTCACCATCCTGCGCAAGCGTGAGGGCTTCCGCCGGGCCTTCGCCGGCTTCGACCCTGCCGTGGTGGCGGGCTTCGGCGACGCCGATGTCGAACGCCTCCTCGGCGACGCCGGCATCGTGCGCCACCGGGGCAAGATCGAGGCCGCCATCGACAACGCCGGCGCCGTGCTCGACGTGCAGGAGCGCTTCGGCTCGCTGGCCGCGCTGGTGTGGTCGTTCGAGCCGCCGCGCCGTGGCCGCCCCGTGCCCGCCGGCCTCGGCGACATCGCGGCGAGCACCCCCGAGTCCACCGCGCTGTCGAAGGAGCTGAAGCGTCACGGCTTCCGCTTCGTGGGGCCGACCACCGCCTACGCCGCGATGCAGTCCCTCGGCCTGGTCAACGACCACCTCCAGGGCTGCCACGTCCGCACCGCGTGCGACCGTGACCGCAAGGGCGCCGCGGTGCCGGCCCTGCCCACCGTCAGCTGACGGCGCGGGCGCCGTTCAGTCGGTGACGGCGTGCGCCTGGAGGGCGGCGAGGTCGCACCACTCGAGGGTGCCGACGTGGGTCGCCTCGAGCACCACGGGCGGCGCGACCCCGGCCTCGAACGCCTCCTGCCAGCGCGGTGCACAGAGGCACCACTGGTCCCCCGGTTGCAGGCCCGGGAACTCCAGCTCGGGGTGCGGGGTGGTGAGGTCGTTGCCCTGCGCCCGTGAGAACTCGAGGAACTCGGCCGTCACGCGGGCGCAGACGGTGTGGACGCCCAGGTCGCCGGGGCCCGTGTCACAGCAGCCGTTGCGGTAGTAGCCGGTGCGGGGCGACTCGCTGCACGAGGCGAGCTCGCCACCGAGGACGTTGCGGGCCATCAGGAACCGGCCGGCGGCGGGGTGCCCAGGCCGAGGAGGGCGGTCACGTCGATGCCGCTGCGGGTGCCGCCGGCGTGGCTCACGAGCTCGGCGAACGCCGCCGCTCCGGCCGCGATCTGTGCCTCGTCGAGGATCTGGAAGAGCGGCTGGACCGGTGGCGACCAGGCCGGGAGCTCCCGGAAGAACCCACCCGGGTCGTCCCAGGTCCAGGCGTGGGTGACGGGGTGGACGGCGACGTCGACGAGCCCGGCGCCCCGCAGGGCCGCGCCCAGGCCTTCGGCGTCGCCGATGCGGGCCCAGACCGGCTCGGCCGTGGGGAGGTCGAGATCGGGCAGCGCCTGACGCAGCGCCTCGCGGACCAGGTCGACGAGGCGGAAGCCGCCGAGATCCCAGGTGGCCACGGCCACGCGGCCTCCTGGACGGGTGACGCGGGTCAGCTCGCGCAGCCCGGCATCGATGTCGGGGAAGAAGATGACGCCGAACATCGACACGCTGAGGTCGAAGGTGTGGTCGGGGAGGTCGAGGGCCTGCCCGTCCATGACCGCGGCGCTGCAGTGGTGGTGGCCCTGTGCGACGAAGCGCTCCCGCAGCAGCTCGACCATGCCGGGAGCGAAGTCGGTCGCGGTGACCTCGGCCCCGAGCCGGGCCGCACGCAGGCTGAAAGCCCCCGAGCCCGCAGCCACGTCGAGCACCTGCTCGTTCGCGTCGATGGCCACGATGTCGAGGAGGGCGTCGGCGTAGGCCCCGGTGTACCCCGCGAAGGAGGCGTCGTACCCGGCCGCCACCGAGCCCCAGGTCTCCGGCAGCTGGTCGTGGGCGCGTTCGGTCACGACGCCATGGTCGCGCGCCGGAACGTCCGATACGTGTGGACCTGCTGCGCCGGCACGGTGAGGCCGACCAGGGCGACGATCGCCACGGCGTCGACGTGCGGGCCGACGAGGGCGCACAGCGCCGCCACCGCGGCGACCAGCAGCATCCGCTCCCGGGAGATCCGATGCACGCACTGCCACTGGAGGGCGGCGAGGCCGCCCACGAAGAACGCGACCGAGCCGGCGAGGGCGACGAGGTCGGCCGTGCCGAGCGGGTCGGTCGGGTGGGCCACGACGTGCTTCGCGACCACGGCGTAGAGCACGAGCCCGAACACGACCGGGAAGTGGCCGAAGGTGAAGAGGTCCCGGGCCACCCGCCCACGGTCACGGGGTGCCGCGCTCGCCAGACGGCCTTCGACCACGCCGGGGATGTAGGCGAAGTAGGCCCACCAGAACACGCAGGCCAGGCCGACGGCGGTGACGAGGCCTACTCCGATGGTGGTGGTCAGCTCCGCCTCGGCGGCGGTGGCGCCGACGGCCACGAGCACCTCGCCCAGGGAGATGATGACGAACAGCGCGTGGCGCTCGGCGAAGTGGGTGGGCTCGATGTTCCACTCCCGACCACCGGCCTCGTCCTGGCGCCCGGCCGCGAGGGCGCTGCCCACGTTGAACGCGGCGACGAGCGCCCAGACCGCGACCCGGGCGTCGCCGTCGAGGAACGAGCCGGCGAACAGAGCCAGCGGCGCCAGCGCGGCCAGCGGGATGTACTGCAGCCACGCCGAACGGGACGCCGCGTCGGCCCAGACGTTGCGGCCCTGGATGGCGAGGCACCACAGGTTCACCACGAGGTAGGCCGCCGCGAACTTCGTGCCGGTGGCGCCGTAGGCGTCGGGCAGGGCCACCGCCATGAGCAGCGCGGGAGGGACGGCCAGCAGCACGAGGTACTGGGAGAGCGACCCCCGACCGAGGTCGACCGCCGATCCCAGCCAGGTGAACTGCGACCACAGCCACCACACCAACCACGCCAGGAGCAGACCCCGGCCGAACCCCGCCCAGTGCAGGTCCCCGGCCAACACCGCAGCCACCTCGGTGACCGCGAACACGAAGACGAGATCGAGGAAGAGCTCGAGGTTGGTGGCGTGGCGCCCTTCGGCCACCCGCTGCTCGACCTCCTCGACGGCCTCTACGACCGCCTCCTCGACGGCCTCCTCGACCTCGTCCCGCGGGATGCCGTCGTCGTGCTCCGCCGGCTCGGGCCCCACCGTCGCGTCCCCGCTCCCACCCATGTCGACGACCCTAGGGCGAGGCGGAGCGGAGCGCGGGGGCCAGGTCGCCCCGATCCACGACGGTCACGTCGTCGAGCCCCAGCCAACCCGCCAGGGTGCGGAGCTCGACCGCCAGGCGCTCGGTCACCTCATCATGATCGACCCCTTCCTCGGCGTGCGCGGACTGGACGAGCAGGCAGGAGTCGGCCCGATCGGCCTTGAGGTCGACCCGGGCGACGTAGCGGTCGCCCAACAGGAACGGCAGCACGTAGTAGCCGAAGGTGCGCTTCGGCTTCGGGACGTAGATCTCGATGCGGTAGCGGAAGCCGAAGACGCGCTCGACGCGGTCGCGCTCCCACATCACCGAGTCGAAGGGCGACACGAGGGCGCAGGCGTCCACCTTGCGGGGCACGGCGGCCGCAGGATGGAGGTAGGCCGGGTGCTTCCAGCCCTCCACCGTCACCTCGTGCAGGAGGCCGGCGCCGGCCATCTCGTGCAGGAGCGGCCGCACCTCGGTGATGGGCAGGCGGAAGTAGTCGGCGAGGTCCCGGGCGGTGCCGATGCCGTGACCACGGGCGGACTGCTCCAGCAGGGCGACGAGTGCATCGCGCTCGTCCGGGGTCGGAGCGTCGGCGACGGCGGCGGGGAGGACCAGCCGGGGGTCGCAGTAGACCCGCTCGAAGCTGGCTCGCCGGAGGGCCCCGACGCGCCCCGTGTAGAAGAGGTGCTCGAGGGCCCGCTTCGTGTCCCCCCAGCCCCACCACGGCCCCTTCTTGCGCTCGGCCTCGTCGAGCTCGCCGGCGCTGACGGGCCCACGGTCCAGCACGTCGCGCCACACCGTCTCGATGAGGTCGCCGTTCTCCCGGCCGAACTCGCGCATCCCCGACCCCTGGTGTTCACGGGCCATGCGCCACCGCAGCAGGGGCTGGAGATCGGAGCGGATCAGCGATGCCTCGTGGCCCCAGTACTCGAAGGCCTCGTGCTGGCGGTAGGCGAAGCGGTCGAGCAACGAGCGGTCGTACGGGCCGAGGCGCGAGAACAGCGGCAGGTAGTGGCTACGCACCAGGACGTTGACCGAGTCGATCTGGAGCAGCCCGAGGCGATCGAACATCCGGCGCACGTGACGGCGATCGACCCGACCCGACGGTCGGGGCGCGGCGAAGCCCTGCGCCGCGAGGTGGATGCGGCGGGCCTGGTCGGCGCGCAGGGTTTCCAGGCGGCGGGTGTCCGGTCGGGCCATGGCCCACCGACGGTACGGCGTCGGGCGGGCGGTAGCTTCTCGGTGTGGAAGCGACGGTGATCACGGGCGGCACGGTCTTCGACGGAAGTGGCGCCGACGGGCGTCGGGCCGACGTGCTCGTCGAGGACGGCGTCGTGCGCTTCATCGCCCCGTCCATCGAGGCCCCGGCCGGCGCCGAGGTCATCGATGCCACCGGCTGCTGGGTCACCCCGGGGTTCCTCGACCTCCACACGCACTACGACGCCGAGGTCGAGTTCGCGCCGGACCTCACTGAGTCCGTGCGCCACGGCATCACCACCGTGCTCGTGGGCTCGTGCGGCCTGTCGTTCGCCGTGGGCGAGCCCGAGGACCTCGCCGACATGTTCTGCCGCGTCGAGGGCATCCCCCGGGCCGACGTGCTGCCCAAGCTCCGCCAGATCGTCGACTGGGACTCCCCCGCCGGGTACCTCGACCACCTCGAGGACCTGCCCCTCGGGCCCAACGTGGTCTCGCTCCTCGGCCACTCGGCCATCCGGGCCCACGTCATGGGCTTCGGGCGCTCGGTCGACGACCACGTCATTCCCACCGCCGGCGAGATCGCCACCATGCGGGCCATGGTCGACCAGGCCCTCGACGCCGGCTATCTGGGCCTCTCCATCAACACCCTTCCCTGGGACAAGTGCGACGGCGACCGCTACCGCAGCCGGCCCACCCCGTCGGTGTTCGCCAAGTGGAAGGAGTACCGGACGCTGGTCGAGCCGGTCCGCCGCCGCGACGCCGTCTTCCAGGCCGTGCCCAACATCCAGACCCGGTGGAACCTCGCCCTCTTCCTGGGCCTCGCCTCGAAGGTCCGCCACGCACCACTGCGCACGATGCTGATCTCGATGGTCGACGTGAAGGTCGCCCGCGGCACCCACCGTGCCGTCGGCGCCTTCCTCACCCTCGGCCGGCGCTTCCTCGGCGCCGACCTGCGCATGCAGTCGCTGCCCATGGTGTTCGACATGTGGATCGACGGCCTCGAGAACCCGGTCATCGAAGAGCTCGGCGCCGGCACCGAGGCCCTCCACCTCGACCGCGACCACCGCGGCGAGCTGATGACCGAGCCCGGTTGGCGCCAGCGCTTCCGGGCCCAGTGGTCCAACAAGGTGAAGGGCCGGGTCTACCACCGCGACCTCCGCGAGGCCCGCATCGTCGGCGCCCCCGACGAGGCCCTGGTCGGCCGCACCTTCGCCGACGTGGCCGCCGAGCGCGGCGTCGACCCGCTCGACTGCTTCATGGACCTCATCGCCGAGTACGGCACCGACCTTCGCTGGTACACGGTCATCGGCAACGACCGCCTCCGGGAGCTCGAGTGGATCGCCGCCCACCCCCAGGTGCTGATCGGCTTCTCCGACGCCGGCGCCCACCTGCGCAACATGGGCTTCTACAACTTCGCCCTCCAGATGCTGCGCCTGGCCCGCGACGCGGACCGCCGCGGCCGCCCGTTCCTGAGCACCGGCCAGGCCGTGCACCGGGTCACCGGCGAGATCGCCGACTACCTGGGCGTCGACGCCGGCCACCTGCGTGAAGGCAGTCGCGCCGACGTCGTAGTGGTCGACCCGGTGGGCCTCGATGCGCAGCTCGACGAGTTCCACGAGGTGCCGATGCCCGGCTTCCCCGGCCTCGACCGCCTGGTGCGCCGCAACGACGACGCCGTCCGGGCCGTGCTGGTGAACGGGAAGCTGGCCTGGGACGGCCACGAGGCGGCGCCCGACCTCGGCAAGGCCGGCGGCTACGGCCGCCTCCTACGCGGCTCCTACTGACGCCGCTGGCGGCGGCGCGCCGCCCCCGAGGCGACGAGCGACGACTGACCTGCTGCGAACTGGCTCCCGACTCGATCGCCAGGACGATCGAATCGGGAGCCAGAAGCGGGCCTGCCCGCCGCCGACCGGAGGCGATCAGCCGAGGTGGAGCTGGCGGGCGCCGGTGATGAGGGGGAGGTCGAGCGGGCTCAGGGGGCCGGACGGCGCCGCGCACACGGCGGGGATGGCGTTCACGCAGCGGTTGGCGGCGCTGGCGTTGCCGCCGCCGGCGGCCCCGGGCTCGCCCGGCTCGGTCCCGTGCACCGAGACCACGAGGTTCGGGTGACCCGAAAGCACCACCCGGTGCTCGCCACCGGGTGACGACGAGGAGGGCCAGTCGGGCGCGCAATCGTCGTCGATGCGGGTGATGTGCTCGACCACCAACAGCGGCCGGCCGCCGACCATCCCCTGCACCTCGAAGCGGAACGCGCCCTGCGTGCCGGCCTCGAAGGTCCCCATGCCGTCGACCTCGATGGTGCGCTCGAGGGGCCGGCGCTCCACAGAGATGGCGATGTCGTCGAGGGTCACCTCGAGCTGGTCGGCGAGGATGCGCAGCATCGGCGACCACACCATGTCGAGGGAGAAGTCGAGGAGCATGAGGGGCAGCTCGTCCATCGGGCCACCGAAGCCGATGACCTCGCGCACCACGTCGGGCTGGTCGTAGAGGGCGTAGTTGAACAGCTCCTGCACGCGCACCTCGGTGATGCCGGCGCCGACGCCGCTGATGAGGCCAGGCAGGATGTCGAGGGCCCACCCCGGGTCGATGCCCGAGACGAACACGGAGGTGTCGCCCTCGGCACACGCCGGCTCGACTACGTCGAGCAGCTCACGCGGCGCGCTGGCCGGGTGCAGCAGCGGATAGAACGCCGTCGACACCACGTTGGCGCCGCTGCGAAGGCAGTCGAGCAGGTCGGCGTAGGCCTCCTCCGGCCGGGTGTCGGCCGTGGCCGCGTAGACCACGGCGTCGACGTCGCCGCTCAAGGCGATCGACCGGTCGTCCGTCGCGGCCACGCCGAGCGGCTCGATGAAGGCCAGCTCGCCGGCGTCCTTCCCGACCTTGTCCGGGTTGGCCACGATCACGCCCACCAGGTCCAGGTCCTCGTGCGCCGCCACCGCCCGGATGGCCGGCCGCCCCACGTTGCCCGTCCCCCACACCACCACACGTCGTCCCATGGCGTGACCCTACGGGCCGGCCCGGGCTCGGTGGGTGTTCAGCTGGTGGCGATCGCTCGTCGTGGTGGTCGGCGCCGCAGCGATCCGAGGTGGAGGCGAGAGCGACCGGATTCCGGATGCTGTCGCCTCCACCTCGGTCCTCCGGAGCCACGTCGCCACCGACCGTGACCATCCCGTGCGGCGCCGGCAACCCCGCTGGTCCGCCGTCCCCGAGGCGGGAGTAGCGTCGGCGGGGATGTGGGTGCCCTGGCCGTACACGATGGTGGCCGCCGTGGTGCTGGCGACGGCCGCCTGGCTGGTGCGACCGAAGAGCCGGTGGGGCACCGCCCTGCGACCCTTCGCGCTCGAGGCCGCCCTCGTGTGCTCGCTGTACTCCCTGTGGCGCATCGCCGGGAAGCTCTCGGTGCGCCATGCCGAGGGGGCCGTGGACCGGGCGGTGTGGATCTTCGACGCCCAGGCGTGGCTGCACCTGCCCAGCGAGTTGGCCTGGCAGCAGGCCATCATCGACCACCCGCTCATCGTGCAGTTCGCCAACCTCTACTACGCGATCGCCCACGTCCCCGCGGTGATCATCGTCCTGCTGTGGCTGTTCGTCCGCCACCGCGAGGACTACCCGGCCATCCGCAACGTGCTCGCCCTGCTCACCGGCGCCTGCCTCGTCATCCAGCTCCTGGCCGTGGCGCCACCCCGCTTCCTGCCCGAGCTGGGGTTCGTCGACACGGCCCACCAGTTCGGGCAGTCGGTGTACCCGCAGGTGGGTACGGGCGTGAACAACCAGATGTCGGCCATGCCGTCGCTGCACGTCGGCTGGGCGGCGCTCGTGGCCTTCGCCGCCATCGTGGCCAGCCGCAGCCGCTGGCGCTGGCTGGTGCTGGCCCACCCCGCCCTCACCTGCTGGGCGGTGGTGGTCACCGCCAACCACTGGTGGCTCGACGGCATCGTCGCCGTGGGGATCCTCGCCGTCGCGGTCGCGGTCGAGGCACGTGCCCGCCAGGCCCTCAGCACCGTGCGATGGCGGCCGCCGGCCGCGCTCGTGTCGCCCCTCGGCCCCCGCGACCTTCGTCCCGGTGGGGACTCAGCCGGCCTCGCCGGCCGGGCCATCGACGGCGGCGACGAGGCGCCGGACGGCCTCGGTCAACCGGTCCTCGTCCAGGGTCGCGAAGCACAGCCGTAACCGGCGCCCACCGTCGCCGGCGGGACCGATCCGCTCACCTTCTCCGGCGGCCAACCCGAAGGCCGACCCGGGGACGAAGGCGACGTGGGCGGCGAGCGCGGACGCCAGCAGGGCGTCGGCGGTGAGGCCGAGCGATGGATGCAGCGCCGCCCAGGCGAACATCCCACCAGCGGGCGGGGCCACCTCGAAGCGACCGCCGCCGAGTCGTGCCAGGGCGCCGACGAGGGCCCGGCACCGTCGGCCGTAGACCGCCCGCAGCTCGGCCAGGTGGGCGGCGACGAAGGCACCGTCGGCCAGGACGTCGGCGACGACGAGCTGGTCGAGGGTCGAGGTGTGGAGGTCGACCGCCTGCTTGGCCCGGATCACGGGACCGCGCAGCCACGCCGGCAACGACGCCCATCCGACCCGCAGGCCGGGGGCGAGGGTCTTCGACGCCGTGCCGAGGCGGACGGCGAGGTCGGTGCGATCGGCCAGCGGGGCCAGGGCCGGCCCGTCGAAGCGCAAGGCGCCGTAGGGGTCGTCCTCGACGATCACGAACCCGTGCCCCTCGGCCAGCTCGACGAGGTGGCGCCGCCGCTCGGCCGACAGGGTGGCGCCGGTCGGGTTGGCGAACTCGGGCACGACGTAGACCGCCTTCGGGCGCAGACCGGCGGCGAGCGCGCCGGCCAGCACCTCGGTGTCGAGACCGGCGGCGTCGCCCGGGACCTCGACCAGACGGGCGCCGGCGGCCCGGAACGCGCTCAGCGCGCCGAGGTAGGAGGGGCCCTCGACCACCACGACGTCGCCCCGGTCCACGAGCACGCGGGCCAGCAGGTCGAGGCTCTGCTGCGAGCCGGTGGTGACGACGACGTCGTCGGCCCGATCGGGCGTCGGCGCCACGAGCGCCCGCAGCGCCGCCTCGCCGTCGGTCGGCCCGTACTGGAGAGCGGCGGCGCCATGCCCGGCGAGCACCCGGTCGACCGCCCGGCCCACCCGCTCGACCGGCAGCCGCTCAGCGGCGGGGATGCCGCCGGCCAGCGACAGCATCCCCGGCCGACGGGTCCAGTCGAGCAGGTCGCGGATCACCGACGAGGTGGCCTCCCGCCCGTGGCGGCTCAACAGCCCGAGCGGGTCGGCGGCGGTCGGGTCGATCGGCTCCCGGCCTCTGGCTCCCGAATCGACCGCCAGAGCCGCCAGAGCCGAAGCCGTCGGATCGGGCGCGTGTGCGGGCGGTGCGGATGCGTTCAGGTCCCCCAGGAGCGTCATCGGGGAAGGGTGCGCCGCCGCTCGCGCCGAGGGAAGGGCGCGTCCATCCAGGGACCGCCACCACCACCCTCGCCGACGCCACCTGTGGTCCACTGGCGGGATGCGCCGCAGCGACCTCGCCGAGTTCCTCAAGGCGCGCCGGGCCGCGGTCTCACCCGAGGATGCCGGCCTGCCCACGGGTGGGCGCCGACGCACCCCAGGCCTGCGCCGGGAGGAGGTGGCGTTGCTCGCGGGCGTCTCGGTCAGCTGGTACACGTGGCTGGAGCAGGGTCGGCCCATCAACGCCTCGGCCGACGTGCTCGACGCGGTGGCCCGGGTGCTGCGCCTCGACCCGGTCGAGCGCGACCACCTCTTCGAGCTCGCCGGCCACACCACCCACGGCGTGACCGCCACGACGGCCGACGTCACCGTCCCCGAGGATCTCGACGCACTGCTCGACGCGCTGGAGCCCGCCCCTGCCTACGTCCTCGGCCCCCGCTGGGAGTACCTGGCGTGGAACCGCGCGCAGGCCCGGCTCTACCCGGCCATCGACGCCCTGCCCGACGACGAGCGCACCCTGGTCTGGTCGGTGTTCGCCCGCCCCGAGGGTCGCGCCCTCATCGTCGACTGGGAGGACGAGGCCCGACGGGTGCTCTCGCAGTTCCGGGCCGACATCACCCCGCATCGCGACGACCCCGCCACCGTCGCACTGGTCGAGCGCCTGCGGGCCGCCAGCCCCGAGTTCGACGCCTGGTGGCCGAGCCACGACGTGGCCGGACTCACCTCGAGGCGGCGGCGCTTCCACGGTCCCGACGGCGCCGTGCTCACGTTCGCCTACCAGGTGCTCATCGCCGCGGGAACCCCCGACGCCCGCCTCGTCGTGCAGCTCCCCGCCGACGAGGGCACCCGAGCCTGGGCCGCCGGCGTCACCTGATCCCACCACCCTGACCGTTCTGGTACCTACCTGGCTACGCCAGCGTGGCGAGCCGTGTACCAGATGGGCGGGGTTCGAGGGTCAGCCGGCGGTGCGGGCGACGTCGGCGAGGGACTCGGCGCCGGCGATCGACGCCAGCTCCTCGCTGGCGGTGTCGAGGTGGTCGGCGAACTGGGCGACCTGGAGGTCCTCGAAGCACTGGCGGACCCGCGGGGTCATCAAGCCGAGCTTGTTGACGTTGGGGACGATCTTCGAGAACAGCACCTGGCGGAACATGATCATGAGGGGATTGGTGGCAGCGAAGGCCTTGCCCTCCTCGACGTCGACCTCGAGGCGCTCCCACAACTGCTCGAGCAGGAAGCGGCGGTACATCAGGTCGGTGGCCTCGAGCAGGAACTCCTCTCGGTCGGCCAGCTCGGCCGACGACAGCTGCGGGACGACCTCCTTGAGGGCCAGCACCCCGAAGGCCACGTGACGGGCCTCGTCGCGCATGACCAGATCGGTGATCTGCTTGATGACCGGGTCGTTGAACATCACGTTGCCCATGCCGAACGCGGCGAGGGCGAGGCCCTCCACCATGATCTGCATGCCGAGGTAGGTGATGTCCCAGCGCTTCTCGGTCATGATGTCGACCAGCAGCGCCTCGAGAGGCTTCGAGATCTCGTACTCGTGCCCGGGCAGCTTGGTGTTCAGGTAGGTGGCGTAGGCCTCGACGTGGCGGGCCTCGTCGTTCACCTGGTTGGCGGCGTAGTACTTCGACTCGATGTCGGGCACCGTCTCGACGAGGCGGGCGGTGGCCACCAGCGCGCCCTGTTCGCCGTGCATGAACTGGCTGACCATCCAGGCCTGGAGCTCCCAGCCCACGACGGCGCGCTGTTCCTCGGTCATGCCCGCGAACGGCGAGTCCGGCGCGTCGAGGTTGAGGAAGCTGCCGATCATGGCGCGCTCCTCCTCGCTCAGCGACGGATCAGGCTCACCCCAGCAGACGTCGGGTGACCAGTCGACGTCAGTCGTCGCGTTCCACTGGGACACCTTGCCCTTCTCGTAGAGGCGGGTGAGCTGGACGTTCGACGGCTCGTAGTCCCAGGTGAACTGGGTGACGGACTCGGCCTCGACGAGGAGGTTGTCGGTCTCGGCGGCGACGGGGTGCATGGGTGGGCCTTTCCCGTCCGGGCCGTGCAGCCGGACCTGGACGTAGGTCGGTCGGATGCAAAGCATCTTGACATATGGGTCTGATTTGTACAAGGTGCGGACATGGCGCTCTCCGATGTCCACGCATCCGGCCCCCTGACCGACGACGACGACACCCCCGCCCCGCGCTCCTGGCGCGACCCTCGCCGAGCGTTCTGGCCGCTCGCCCTCGTGGTGCCCCTCCTGCCCTTCGTGGCCGGCGGTCTGGTCGCGCTCACCGGCTGGAGCGGCTTCTGGTGGATCGGCCCGGTGCTCGTCTTCGGGCTGATGCCCCTGTTGGATCAGGCACTCGGCCTCGACACCCTCAACCCTCCCGAGGACGCGACCGCCGCCCTCGACGCCGACCGCTACTACCGCCGCCTCACCTACGCCTACCTTCCCCTCCAGTTCGCCTCGCTGGTGTGGGCGTGCTCGATGTGGGCCTCGGGCGAGCTGTCCACCTTCGCCGCCCTGGGACTCGCCGTCACCGTCGGCTGCGTGGCCGGCATCGCCATCAACACCGCCCACGAGCTCGGCCACAAGCACCCCACCCTCGAGCGGTGGCTGGCCAAGGTCGCCCTCGCCCAGTCCGCGTACGGCCACTTCTACGTCGAGCACAACCGGGGCCACCACCAGCGGGTGTCCACCCCCGAGGACCCGGCGTCCTCGCGCTTCGGCGAGAGCTTCTACGCCTTCGTGCCCCGGACCGTCGTGGGCGCCGTCCGCTCGGCCCTCGAGATCGAGCGTGACCGACGACGACGCGCCGGTGAGCGCTTCTGGTCCCCCCGCAACGACGTGCTCAACGCCTGGGCCATGACCGCGGTCCTCTTCGGCGGCCTCATCGCCGTGTTCGGCTGGGCCGTGGCGCCCTGGCTGGTCGTGCAGGCGGTGCTCGGGTTCCTGCTGCTCGAGGTCGTCAACTACATCGAGCACTACGGCCTGCTGCGCGAGCGCAAGGAGAACGGCCGTTACGAGCGCTGCCGGCCCGAGCACTCCTGGAACGCCAGCAACGTGGCCTCGAACGTGCTGCTGTACCAACTGCAGCGCCACAGCGACCACCACGCGTACCCCACCCGCCGCTTCCAGACGCTGCGCCACTTCGACGACGTGCCGCAGCTGCCCACGGGCTACGCGGGGATGGTCGTGCTGGCCACGGTCCCGCCGCTGTGGCGCAAGGTCATGGACCCCCGGGTCCTGGCCTTCTACGACGGCGACCTGACCCGGGTCAACGTCCACCCTCGCCGGCGGGCGCGACTCCTCGCCGCCCACGGGGCCGAGGCGTAGGGTCGACCCCGTGAGCACGATCGAGGGCGGCGACGAGGCGGGCGGCCCCCGGCGCTTCGCCGACGCGTCGAGGCTCCTGCTGCGCAGCACGGTGTTCGGTGCCATGGACGACCTGGCCGCCGACCGGCCCTGGGGGTCGATCACGATGGCCGAGGTCGCACGCGCCGCCGGCGTGAGCCGCCAGACGCTCTACAACGAATTCGGCTCCCGCGACGAGCTCGCCCAGGCCTACGTCCTGTGGGCGTCCGAGCAGTTCCTCGACGAGATCCAGCGCGTCGTCGGCGCCCGCTCCGACGACCTCGGCGGTGCGCTCGAGGACGCCTTCCGGGTGTTCCTCGAACTGGCCGCCGAGCATCCCCTCGTCCGTGCCCTCGAGGCCGCGACCGGCGCAGAGGGCCTCCACGCCCTCGTCGCCAGCTCCGCCGGGCTGCCCGTCCTGCTCACGAGCACCGACCGTCTCACCGAGTTCGTGCTCGGCAACTGGCCCGAGCTCCCGGTCACCGAGACCCGGCTCGTGTGCGAGTTGCTCGTCCGACTCGCCATCAGCCATGCCACCGTCCCGACGGTGCCACCGGCCGTGGCGGCCGAGCAGGTCAGCACCGTCCTCGGCCCCTTCCTGGCCGAGGTGCGAGCGGCGCTCCCGGGCTGAGCTGGCCCTCGGGCGCCGTGCGGGCGTCTCGTCCATTCCGGGTGGTGACCCGCTGTAATCGCTGGGATACCCTCGGCTCGACGCCAACCTCATGGCCGCGACAACAAGGAGCCGCTGGTGACCACGGACGCCGAAGCGATCGGGCCGATCGACTTCATCCTCATCGAACTCGACCCCGACAAGGTGCGCGGCGAGGCCGCGGCCGCCGTCCTCGACCTCGTGGAGAGCGGCATCATCCGCCTCTTCGACGTGGCCCTGCTGGCCAAGGACCTCGACGGCAACGTCGCCGCCGTCGACCTGGCCGACGTCGCCGCGGAGGCCGCGGGTGACTTCAGCGCCATCGCCGGGGCCCAGTCGGGCATCCTCGACGACGAGGACATCGTCGCCGCCGGCGAGGCTCTCGAGCCGGGCAAGCTGGGCGCCCTGCTGGTCTACGAGAACGCCTGGGCCGCCCCCTTCGTGGGCGCCGTCCGCCGGGCCGGTGGCGAGCTCGTCGCCTCCGCCCGCATCAACGCCGCCGACGTGCTCGACGCGCTCGACGCGCTCGAAGCCGCCGACTGAGCGACCAACCAGACCGACAGAACCGCACGCACGAGACCCAGAGGAGAACGACATGCCAGGACTGCTTCGAGGCGTCGCCCGCACCGCCGTCGTGGCCGGCACCGCCACCGCCGTGAGCGGCCGGGTGCAGCGCCGCCAGGCCGAGAAGTACGCCAGCCGTGACGCCCAGATCTATGCGGACCGCAACGCCGCGTACCAACAGGACGTCTACCAGCAGCAGGCGCAGGCCGCCCCGCCCCCGCCCCCGCCGGCCCCCGCCGCCGCGGCCGCCGACGAGACGCCGGCCGACCAGATCGCCCGCCTGGGCGAGCTGAAGGCCCAGGGCCTGCTCACCGACGAGGAGTTCGCGGCCGCCAAGGCCAAGGTCCTCGGCATCTGAGCCCACCCCACGCCTGACCCGGGGCGACGGTGGCCGTATCCCGGCCGCCGTCGCCTCGTGTCGTTTTCGCTCGCCGACGACCGCCGGGGTTCTGCCCGCCGCCGCCTGCCGGGTAGACGGCGGGAATGGAGATCGGTTCCTTCCTCTCGTCCGAAGAGCACGGCCCGCGGGATCTGGTGGCCATGGGCCGCCAGGTCGAGGAAGCGGGCTTCGAGCGGGTGTGGATCTCGGACCACTTCCACCCGTGGTCCGACCGTCAGGGCCACAGCCCGTTCGTGTGGTCGGTGCTCGGTGCGTTGGCCACCACGACCAATCTGACCCTCACCACCGCGGTGACCTGCCCGACCATCCGCATCCACCCGGCGGTCGTGGCCCACGCCGCGGCCACCACCGCCGTGCTCTCCGGGGGCCGTTTCCGCCTCGGGGTCGGCACCGGCGAGAACCTCAACGAGCACGTCCTCGGCGACGCCTGGCCCGAGGCCGAGGTGCGCATGGAGATGCTCGAGGAGGCGGTCGAGGTCATGCGCCTCTTGTGGGAGGGAGGCGTCCAGAGCCACCGTGGGCGGCACTACACGGTCCAAAATGCCCGCCTCTACGACCTCCCCGACGAGCCCGTCGAGGTCATCGTCTCGGGATTCGGCCCGAAATCGGCCGCGCTCGCGGGCCGGATCGGCGACGGCTACGCCGTGACGGGGCCCGACGCCGATCTGGTGAGCACCTTCCAGGAGGCGGGAGGCGCCGGCAAGGCCGTCGAAGGCGGCTTCAAGGTCTGCTGGGGCGAGGACGAAGCCGCCGCCCGCAAGGTCGCCCACGAGCTCTGGGCGCAAGCCGGGGTCCCGGGTGAGCTCAACCAGGAGCTGCCCATGCCGGCCCACTTCGAGCAGGCCGCCGAGCTCGTGACCGAGGACCACGTGGCCGAGAGCATCGTGTGCGGCCCGGACCCCGAGCGCTACGTGGCGAAGATCCAGGAGTACGACAAGGCGGGGTTCACCGCGGTGCACGTGCAGCAGGTCGGTCCGGACCTGACCGGCTTCCTCGACTTCTACCGCCGCGAGGTCGCCCCCCGGCTCTGAGGCCGGCGCGGCGCAGATCGGGACCGACGGCCATGGTCGGCGTCGATCCGACGTGGTCTCCTCAGGACGTGACCACATCGATGACGGGGCGGGCCCGCATCGGGTGCTCCGGGTGGGTGTACAAGGACTGGCGGGGCGTGATCTACCCGGCGGGGCTCCCCCAGCGACAGTGGTTCGCCCACTACGCCGACCACTTCGACACCGTCGAGATCAACAACACCTTCTACCGGCTCCCCCCGGCGTCCACCGTCGAGCATTGGGCGGAGCAGGCGCCGCCCGGGTTCCTCTACGCCCTCAAGGTGGGCCAGTACGGCAGCCACCGCCGCAAGCTGCGCGACGCTCCCGTGTGGCTGGCCCACCACCTCGAGCGGGTCGACCTGCTCGGTGGGCACCTCGGCCCCAATCTGCTGCAGCTCCCTCCGCATTGGGGCCGTGACGTCGCCCGCCTCGACGAGTTCCTGGCCGCCGCACCCCGCCGCCTGCGGTGGGCGGTGGAGGTGCGCGACCCCTCGTGGCTGCACGACGACGTCTTCGCCACGCTCGAGCGCCATGGTGCGGCCCTGTGCCTCCACGACCTGCTCCCCGACCACCCGTGGCTGCGCACCACCGACTGGGCGTACGTGCGCTTCCACGGCCCCCACGCCCTGACCGAGAAGTACGTCGGCCGTTACGGCGGGCGTCGCCTGTGGCGGACCGCCGACCGACTGGCCGGATGGCTGGACGAGGGCACCGACGTCTACGCCTACTTCAACAACGACTTCGACGGCCACGCCTGGCACGACGCCGCCTGGCTGGCCGATCGCCTCTCGCACCGCTCTGCGCGGGTCGACGCTGTTCAGCCGACCGAGGGATAGGGGTCGCCGGCCAGCAGGCGGGCGAGGTGCACGGCATTGGCGGTCGCGGTCTGGACCGTGGCCTGGACCTTCTCGGGCACCTCGTCGAGGTCGGCGAAGTCGGTCGAGCCCATGGCCTCGCCCACCCAGTACGCCATGCCGTTGGCGGGCACGGTGAAGCCGATGTCGGCGAGACCCTGGTAGAGCTGGGCGCCGACGTGGTGGGCGCCGTCCTCGTTGCCCACCACCGCCACCAGCGCCACCCGGTCGACGGTCGGCATCTGGCCGCGGTCGTCGGTCTCGGAGATGAAGGCGTCGAGACGCTCGAGCACCCGCTGGGCGGGGCTGGCGGGGTGGCCCATCCAGATGGGCGTGCCGAACACGAGGATCTGCGCCCCCAGGATCTGCTCGCGGATTGCGGGCCAGGCGTCACCGTCCCCCTCGTCGTGGCTGACCCCCGTGGCGACCTGGTGGTCGACGATGCGCACGCCCGGGCCGCCGGTCACTCCCGCGTCCAGCAGCTGGGCGCGGACGAGGTCGAGCATCTTGTCGGTGCTCGACGGCGCCGGCGAGCGCTTGAGGGTGCAGTTCAGGTAAGTGGCGGTGAGCTCCATGCCCGACCGCTACCCGCTGAGGACCCCAGGGAGAAGCGACCGGGGCCCGCTCAGGTCCCGAGCCCCTCCCAGAGCGATCGCATCCGCGGCGCCAGACGGGCCAGCTCCTCATGGTGAGCGGCAGCCAGCGCGGCCAGGCGTCGGGCACCCTCGTCGGTGAGACCCACCCGGACGACCCGGGCGTCCTCCTCGTCCGCCACCCGCTCGACCAGGCCCGCCGCCGCCGCCCGGTCCACGAGCTCACCGGCGCTGTGCGGCCGCAGCAGCAGGTACTCCGCCACGTCGCCGACCGTCGGCGGCTCGCCCCCGGGATGACCCCGCACCGCGAGCAGGAGCTGGTGCTGGGCCGGGGTGATCCCCTCGTTCCTGGCCTGCGCCTCACTCCAAGCCAGGAAGCGGCGCAGGCCCGTGCGTAGCCCGAGCAGGCGCTCGTACTGCTCGTCGGTGACATCGTCGGGAACGGTCATCCCATCACCGGTCGATTGCACGAAACCTCGTTCCACGAGCTATTTCTATCGTGCCACGATATGTTTTGGCCGTGCACTCTGCTCTCGTCCGTCACCGGCGCGCGCTCGCCCGTCATCACGGCGATCAACGTACGCCGCCGGCCCGCCTCGCCTTCCTGACCCTGCTGGCCACCGTGCTCGGCCTGCTCGGCGGCGCCGCCGCCTGGGTGCTCGTGCACCTCATCGGCGCGATCACCAACGTCGCCCTCTTCGGCCAGTGGGGCTGGGACTTGCCCGACTTCGCCGACCTGTCCCGCAGCCCCCGCCTCGTGATCGTGCCGATGGCGGGTGGCCTCGTCGTGGCCCTCCTCGCGCGCTGGGCCCCGGTCATCCGCGGCCACGGCATCCCCGAGGCCATGGAGGCGGTCCTCACCCGAGAGAGCCGCATCCAGCCCCGCACCGCCGTGGCCAAGCCGCTCTCCGCCGCCGTCGCCATCGGCACGGGCGGCCCCTTCGGGGCGGAGGGGCCCATCATCGTCACCGGAGGCGCCCTGGGCTCCCTGATGGGCCAGGTCCTCTCCATGAGCGCCGCCGAACGCAAGGTCCTGCTCACCGCCGGCGCCGCCGCAGGCATGGCCGCAACCTTCGGCACCCCGCTGGCGGCCGTGGTCCTCGCCATCGAGCTGCTGTTGTTCGAGCTGTCGTCGCGCGCCCTCATCCCCCTGGTGGTGGCCAGCGCCGTGGCCGCTGGCATGCACTCGCTGCTCCTGGGCGACGGTCCCCTCTTCGCCGTGCCCCACCACGCCTTCTCGGGACTCGGTCAACTGCCCTACTTCGTCCTCCTCGGCCTCGCCTGCGGCCTCCTGGCCGTGGTGATCTGCCAGGGGCTGTTCCTGGTCGAGGCCGGCTACCGCCGCCTGCCCGTCGGCGACTTCTGGCACCCCGTGATCGGCGGGCTCGCCTTCGGACTCGTCGGGCTCCTGGTGCCGCGGGCCCTCGGCGTCGGCTACGGCGTCATCGACGACATCCTCAACGGCCGTCTCGCCGTCGGCGTGGTGGCCGCCATCGCCCTCGCCAAGTTGGTGGCCTGGTGGCTCGCCCTGGGCTCGGGGACCTCGGGCGGCACCCTCGCACCCGTCCTCCTGGTGAGCAGTGGCTTCGGCTACCTCGTGGGTGCCGGCTTCGACCACCTCGTTCCCGGCGCCGGCCTGGCCCCGGAGGTGTTCGCCCTCGTGGCCATGGCCGCGACCTTCGGGGCCAGCACGGGTGCGGCCTTCGCCTCCATCGTGTTCGTGTTCGAGCTGACCGGGGACTACGACGTGATCCTGCCGCTGATGGTCGCCACCGTCCTGGCCGACCTCGTCGGCGGCAGTCTGCTGCGCGACCGGCTCATGACCGAGAAGCTGCAACGGCGCGGGCTGCGGGTCCACCGCGAGTACGAGCCGGACGTGTTCCGGGCCACCTCGGTGCGCTCGGTGATGGCCACCCCGGTGGACACCTTGCCGGTCGACGTGACCCTCACGGAGGCAGAGGCCGCGTTGCGGGCCACCGGCCACGACGCCCTGCCTCTCGTCGACGACGACGGACGGTGCGTCGGCGTCGTGTCGGCCGCCGACCTCCTCGGCGACGGCGGCAGCGATGAGGGCGTCGACGCCGCGACGGCCGCGCGCACCCTGGCCGGGCCCCTCACCGCCGTCGCGCCCGACGACACCGCCCTCGCCGTCCTGCACGCGTTCGTGGACGACGGGGCCGACCACGTCCCGGTCCTCGATGGCGACGACCGTTGCGTGGGCATCGTGACCCGCGTCGACCTGTTGCGCCTGCGAGCCGCCGCCAGCGCGCACGAGCGGCCGGCGGACGGGTGGGCCCGTCGTCTCCGACGACGGGAGGCCGCCGCTGTTGCTCAGACCTCTAGCGCGTAGGCCACCGTGCGCTGCATCGTGTTGCGGTCGGTGTGGTGCAGGAGGTCGGGCAGGTTGCTCATCTTCAGCACCGAGTCCTCCTCGTAGGTCATCTCGCCGTCCCCCACCGTGACGGTCACCTCGTAGTGGACGCACTTGGCGTTGGCGTCGAGGTACGGGTTGGTGGCCATGCCGTAGTCGGTGCCGTCGGCGTCGGCCACGAGCGTGAAGGTGGTGGCGTCGGCCGCCGCCGCCCCGCCGGCCAGGATGGCCGAGCCCCGGGGGATGATGAAGGCCCGCATCACGTGGCCGAGCTCGGCGTCCCACAGCCAGTAGCCCAGCTCCGTGTGGAACGGGTTGACCTCGTCACCACGCCACATGGCCGACTTGTAGTCGAGGCCGTAGAGCACCTGCCGACCGTTCTCCACGGGACCGAAGGGCTTGAAGGTGGCCTTCTCCCGGTAGGGCGTCTCGGCCACCTCCCCGATGTCGTGGTGGAAGGAGACGTCCAGCCCCTGGTCGCCCTCCCACTCGCCGGCCAATGCCTCGAGCGGTCCGAGAAGTGTCATGGCCGGAACGTAACCCGTGGGAACGCCCGGGGGCAGGGGCGAAGGTCACGTGGTCGGCCGACCAGGCACCAGACTGCGGGGCATGAGCTGGCGTTACGAGGACGGCGGACCGCAGCGCCGCCAGGTGGTGGACGGCGGGCTCCACCTGGGCCCGGGGCGCGGCCTCGAGGTCGCGACCCGCGTCGCCCCGGCGGCGACGATGGTCGTGACCGACGAGGCGGGCGCCTACTTCCTGCTGCGCCACACGGCCGGCGACGGCGCAGTCGCCCTGGTCGAACGCATCGACCCGGTCAGCCTCGAACCGGTCGCCGAGTCGCCTGAGCTCGCCGGCGGGCCGGTGTGGCCCGGGGGAATCGGCGTCGCCCCCGACGGCGCGGTCCACGTGGTGTTCGGCAACCACGCCCACCGCCTGGACGCCGAGCTACAGCCGACCCACGCCGCGGAACTCCCCCGCGACCGGCCGTACAACAGCTTCGTGGCGCTGGCCGACGGCCACCTCGTGACGAAGGACTTCGGTGGGTCGCTCCCTGGCCGGCACGTTCCCGCCGCCGAGCGCGAGCCCTGCGAGCTGATCGCCCTCGACCCCGACGACCTCACCGTCGTCGACCGCCTCGTGCTGCCCGAGGCCTCGATCGCCCGTCTCTCGGCCGACGGCCACACGGTCTACGTCGTCGGCGACACGCACCTGCTCCGGGTCGACTGGATCGGGGGTCACCTGCGCCTGGATGAAGGGTTCAGGGCCCGGTACCGGACGCTGGCTGGTCAGACCTACGGCTGGGACTGCGTCCTCGCCGCCGGCGCCGCCTGGTTCCTCGACGACGGCGAGGGCAGTGAGCACTACACCGGCACGCTCCGCGGCCACGGCGTGTCCACCGCACCGCTGCACCTCGTGCGCGTCGACCTCACGACGGCCGAGGTGGCGATGGTCGAGGTGTGCGGTCGGCCGGGTGGTCTCGTCGCCAACCCCCCGGTGGTCGACGAGGCCCGCGGCGTGGTGGTGGGTTACGACAGCGGTAACGGGGTGCTGGCGGGCTTCGACCTCACGACCCTCGAGCGCCGGTGGCGCCACGACCAGGACCACGGCGGCCACCTCCTGCTCTACGCGGGGACCGGTGAGTTGGTCACCGGGGACCATGCCGACGTCGTGGTGCGCGACGTCGTCACCGGCGACGAGCTCGCCCGCGCCGACAACGGGATGGGCATCCAATCCGTCCTCTTCCCGTGCCCCGGGCCGAGCGGAGACTTCTACATCTGCACCTTCCTCGGGGCGTCACGGGTGACCGTCGCCGGGTGAGGCGTCGCCCGTCGGGCCCGCGGCGGTGACCGGTACGCTCGAATCGACCGATGCCCCCGCACCGAGAACCACCCGCACGCTCCGCCAACCCGCTGCTCGCGGTCTTGGCGCTGCTCGTGCTGCTGGTGGCGGGAGCCGGTGCGATGATCGCACCAGCGGCGACCACCGCCCTGGCCTCCACGGGCACCGTCGTCGAGGAGGTGCGGCTGAACGAGCCGTCCAGGCTCCGCCGCCGTCGCCGTCGATCGACCCGAGCCCGGTGCCACCACATCCGGACAGGCCAGCACGGAGCACTGATCGCCTCCGACCGGACGACTCGGCGCTGGCCGCGGTCGCCTGGTGCCGCCTGCCCTCCTGAAGCGGCGCGCTGGTCGAGCCCTCCCCGACGCGGTCCACCCCTCCTCCCCACCTCCGCCTGAGCGGGCGCATGGCGCGCCCGCGCCGCCGAGTCGATGTCCGAGGAGGCATCCCTTGAACGATCTCCTGCCCCAACTGGGCCTGGTCGCCGTCCTGGTCGCGCTGAACGCCGCGTTCGCCGGCACCGAGATGGCCCTCGTGTCCCTACGTGAAGGCCAGCTCCAGCGCCTGGAGGCGCAGAGGGGCGCCGGCGCCGTGCTGGCCGGACTCGCGCGGGAGCCGAACCGGTTCCTGGCCACGATCCAGGTCGGCATCACCCTTGCCGGGCTCCTGGCCTCGGCAGCCGCAGCGGTGTCGCTCGCGGTCCCGCTCGAGGCACCGCTGTCCTTCCTCGGCAGCTTCGCCGAGCCGGTGGCGGTCACCCTCGTCACGCTCGTGCTCGCCTACGTGACCCTCGTCCTGGGCGAGCTCGCCCCCAAGCGGCTCGCCATGCAGCGCGCCGAGCGGTGGGGCCTCGTCGCCGCACGTCCGCTCTCGGCGATGACCGTCATCACCCGTCCCGTGGTGTGGTTGCTCTCGCGGTCGACGGACCTCGTCGTGCGGGTGCTCGGCGGGGACCCGTCCCGCCAGCGCGAGGAGGTGACCGAGGAGGAGCTCCGCGAGCTCGTGGCGGCGCAGCCGAGCTTCACCGCCAAGCAGCGCGACATCATCGACGGGGCCTTCGAGGTCTCCGACCGGACCCTGCGTCGCGTGCTGCGGCCGCGTCGGGACGTGTTCGTGCTCGACGCGTCCGAGCCGGCCGAGCGCGCCCTGGCGCGGCTGGCCGCGTCCGGCCACTCCCGGGCACCGGTGGTGGCGGGAGGCTCCCTCGACGAGGTGCTCGGGGTCGTCCACCTCCGCGATCTCCTCCTGCTCGACCACGAGACCGTGGGTGAGGTCGCATCGGAGGTCTTCGCGCTCCCCGAGTCCGCCGCCGTCCTGGACGCGCTCCACGAGCTCCAGGTCCGCCACCAGCAGCTCGCCGTCGTCGTCAACGAGCACGGGGCCACGGCGGGCATCGTCACCGTCGAGGACCTGATCGAGGAGCTGGTCGGGGAGATCTACGACGAGTCCGATCCCGACGTGCTCGCCGTGCACCCCCGAGCCGACGGCAGCCTCGTCCTGCCGGGCACCTTCCCGGTGCACGACCTTCCCGACGTGGGGGTCACCGGGATCCCCGACGGCCCGTACGTGACCGTCGCCGGCCTCGTCCTCGACCGCCTCGGCCGCATCCCCCGCTCTCCCGGCGACGTGATCGTGGTCGACGGCACCGCCTTCGAGGTGACGGCCACCGAGCATCGGGCCATCACCCAGGTGCTCGTCCGATCCGCGGCGACACCGAGCGAGCGGGAACACACGCGCCGCTCGCAGCGTTAATACCTGTAGCTAGATACATGAACAAAACTTCTTACGAAAGGCCTTTTCCGTGTTCCGCAACACCGTGAAGACCACCATCCTGCTCGCCGGCCTCGGCGGCCTGCTGGTCGCCATCGGGTCGCTCTTCGGCACGATCGGCGCCGTCATCGGCGCCCTCCTGGGCCTGGCCATCGTCGGCGGCTCCTACTGGAAGAGCGACACCCTCGCCATCCGTGCCGCCCGGGCCGTGCCCGCCGACGAGGCCCGGATGCCGGAGTACTTCGCCGTCATGCGCGACCTCTCCGACCGGGCCGGGATCCCGATGCCGCGGTTGTACGTGTCACCTGAGATGCAGCCGAACGCCTTCGCCACCGGGCGCAACCCCGAGCACGCCGCGGTCGCGGTGACCGAGGGCCTCCTCGCCGTCTGCTCCTGGGACGAGGTGCGGGGCGTGCTCGCCCACGAGCTCGCCCACGTCCGCAACCGCGACATCCTCATCGGCTCGGTGGCCGCCGCGGTCGCCACCGGCATCTCCTTCATCGCCAACCTCGCGATGTGGGGGGCCATGCTGGGCGGCGGCGACGACGAGGACGGCAACCCGTTCGCCCTGCTGATCGCGGCGCTGGTCGCGCCGCTCGCCGCCGGCCTGCTCCAGATGGCACTGTCGCGCAACCGCGAGTTCGAGGCCGACCGCAGCGGCGCCGAGCTGATCGGCACGGGTGAGCCCCTCGCCCGTGCGCTCGAGAAGCTCGAGGTCACGGCCGCTCGCGTCCCGATGGACGTGGCGCCCTCCCAGGCGCAGGCTTACATCGTCAACCCGCTGACCGGGCGCGAGGTCCGCTTCGCCAACCTGTTCCGCACCCACCCCACCACCGCCGAGCGGGTGGCTCGGCTACGCAGCGAGACGGTCCAGCCCGTCTGAACGAGGCGCCGTCCGACCGGTGGCGCTGGACGGCGATCAGCCGACCAGCGCCACCAAGGCGTCCAGCTCGTCCTGGGTGCCGATGGCGATGACGACCTGACCTGCCTCGAGATCCGTGTCGGGATCCGGGTTGGTGAGGAAGTTCCCGCGCTCGTCACGGAGGGCGAGGACCAGCGCTCCCGTGCGGTCCCGGATCGAGGCGTCCCGCAGTGACCGACCCACGAGCACCGACGCCGCCCCGATCGGCACCTCCTCGAGCCGGAACTCGAGCGTGCGCTCGTGCATGACGACGTCGAGGAAGGCCGCGACGTGCGGCCGCAGCACGAACGCCGCCATCCGTGCGCCACCGATGCTCTGCGGATTGACGACACGGTCGGCACCGGCCCGGCTCAGCTTGTAATCGCTGTCGCTCGACCGGGTGCGGGCGACGATGAACAAGGTGGGATTCAGGGCGCGGGCGCTGAGCGTGATGAACGAGTTGGCCGCGTCGCTGTCGGCCGCGGCCACCAGCGCCGACGCCCGGTCGATCCCGGCGCGCCGCAAGATGTCGTCCTCGGTGGCGTCGCCCACGACGGCGTGCACGGCGCCCTCGAGCGCCTCGGGCTCGGTGTCGATCACGACGAGGGGACGGCCCGCCTCCGCCAGCTCGGTGCCGATGGACCGGCCCACGCGACCCCAGCCGCAGATGATCACGTGGTCCTGCATCGAGGCGATGGTCTGTTCCATGCGGCGTCTCCCCAGGAGCTCGTTGAGGCGTCCTTCGAGGATGGTCTCCACGAGGACGCTGAAGGCGTAGAGGACGGCGCCGGCACCCACCAGGATCAGCACCATCGTGAAGATCTGCTCGGCCGCGCCGAAGGGCTGTACCTCGCGGAAGCCCACGGTCGCGACCGTCGTGACCGTCTGGTAGAGCGAGTCGAGGACCGTGAACCCGAGCAGGAGGTAGCCGAGGGTCCCGACGGCGAGGACGACCACGAGCGCGGCCACCGCCCCGGCGAGGCGCCGCCCGTGGTTCATGTTGCCGACGCTAGGCGCGGGCGGCCAGGCGGCGGAGCGGTGGGTCGTTCTTCGGGGGCTGCTTGCGAGGAGGGAGGTCGGCGAGCAGGTGGGCCGAGATGTGGGCGATCTCGGCCACGGCCTGCTCGAAGCGCTCCTCCACCGTGGCGTTCGGGTGGGTGATGCCGCTGATCTTGCGCACGAACTGGCGTGCGGCGGCCTCGACCTCCTCCTCGGTGGCAGGCGGCTCGAGACCACGGAGGGTGGTGATGTTTCGGCACATCCCCGCGAGGGTACGGCTCCCACACCGCCCGCGCTCCGGTGCTGCGGGGTGCCGGCGGCTCACACGCCGTCGGGCAGCCAGTTGCCGTGGAACCCGTCCGGGACCCGCACCGGCAGGTGCACCCGGGCGACGGGACCGGCGACCAGATCGTCGGCGGCCACCACCACCAGGTCGCTGCGACCCGCCTCCCGGTCGGTGGCGTAGCCGACCAGCCAGCCCTCGGACTCGGACGCCCCGACACCGCGCGGCACGAAGACCACCTCGCCGAAGGCCCAGCTGGGGCCGAGGTCGAGCGTCTCGGTCGTGCCGCGCTCGACGTCGATCCGGTGCAGCGGCATGTGCACCGACCCCGGCGTGCCGATCTGGACGGCGTAGCCGAGCCGATGGGCCGTCCCCGTGAGGCGCTCGTCGATGCGGGGGAACTCGATCGGGAGGTCGGTCAGGACAGCCACCGCGGTCGTGCCCGCGGCGGGATCGAGCGTCCAGCGCTCGGTGCGACTGGTCCCCTCCCCCGGCCCGAGGCGGTCGACGTCGAACACCTTGGGCCAGACCACGAGGTCGAGCACGATGCGACCATCGCCCACCTCGAACGCGTTGAAGGCGTGGAAGGCGAAGCCCTGCGGGACCTCGCACCACCGCACCGCCTCGGCCGGCCCGTCGAGCGGGAGCACGCCGACGCGCGCCGGCCGTGACGGGTTCCAGGCGTAGGGGAGGTCCTTGCCCGCCATGGCCTCCTCCAGGTCGAAGGTCACGGGGAAGTCGAACAGCAGCACGTGGCGCTCGGTGATGGCGCAGTCGTGGACCATGATGCGGTCGTCCATGGGCACGACCACGTCTCGCTCGACCCGGGCGTCGGGGCCGACGACCACGTGGTGGATCGCCTCCTCCGGCCAGTGGTACGTGACCGCGTGGAAGCGGCCGGTGCGGGGATCCCGGTGCGGGTGTGCGCTGAAGGCCCCCGAGAGGGTGCCGTCGAAGTCGACCGAGGCGATCGTCTCCAGCTCGTCGGTCAGCTCCACCGGCGGGTTGCCGGCCTCGACCAGCGCGAACGTCCGACCGGCGATGGCCACCACGTTCGTGTTCACCGAGCCGCTCACACCCTCGGCCTGGCGCGGCGTCGGGACGGCGGGCTCGCCGAGCGCCTCGGTGACGTTGGCGGTGCGGACGTAGCGGTTGCGGTACCAGCGGGCCTGCCCTCCGTCGAGGCGGACACCGTGGACCATCCCCGCGCCGGTGAACCAGTGCTGGGTGAGCGGGTCGGGGTCGATCGGGTTCGGGCCGTTGCGCACGTAGCGTCCGACCAGCTCCTCGGGCAGCGTCCCGGTGACGGGGAGGTCGGCCACCGTCCGCTCCTCGACCACCGGCGCCAGTGCGCCGTCGACGTAGTTGCGGACGGGAGTGGGGATCGTGCTCATCGTCGGCCTCCTGGGGTCTCCCGGTTGATTCGCCGCCCAAGCATGCCCGGATCACCGCCGCCGACCGGTCGCCCGTCACTGCCTAGGCTGCGACCCATGGGGGAACGACAGGTCCATCTGCGCACGTGTCCGCTCTGCGAGGCAATGTGCGGGCTCGAGGTGCACGTCGAGAACGAGCGCGTGGCGGTCATCCGGGCGGACAAGGACGACGTGTGGTCGAAGGGCTACCTCTGCCCGAAGGGCACCACCCTGGGCCGCCTGCACGAGGACCCCGACCGCCTGAGGGTGCCCCTGATCCGTGACGGTGACGACTTCCGCGAGGCGACGTGGGAGGAGGCGTTCGCCCGCTGCGGCGAGCTGCTGTCGGGCGTCATCGCCGAGCACGGCAAGCAGGCGGTCTCCGCGTACATCGGCAACCCGACGGCCCACAACTTCTCGCTCGGGCGGTACGTCGGGCTGTTCGTGGGCCTGGCCGATCTGCCCGTCATCTACTCGGCGGGCACCGTCGACCAGTGGCCCAAGAACGTCTCCACGATGCTGCTCTACGGGCACATGTGGTGGATCCCGACCCCCGACATCCAGCGCACCGACCACTTGGTGGTCCTCGGCGGCAACCCTCAGGCATCCCAGGGCAGCCTGCTCGCCTGCCCGGACGTCCTCGGCGAGATCGAGGCGATCCAGGCCCGCGGTGGCAAGGTCGTGGTCGTCGATCCCCGCCGCACCGGCACCGCCGACGTGGCCGACGAGTGGGTGCCCATCGTGCCCGGCACCGACGCCGCCCTGCTGCTGGCCATGGTCCAGGTGCTCTTCGCCGACGACCTCGTCGACCTCGGCGGCTTGGCCGACCTGGTCGAGGGCCTCGACGTCCTGGCCGCCGCGGCGGCGGACTGGACGCCCGAGCGCGTGGCCGCCACCTGCGGGATCGACGCCGCCACCATCCGGCGCATGGCCCACGAGGTGGCGGCGGCGCCGACCGCGGCGGTCTACGGGCGCATCGGCACGTGCAACCAGGAGTTCGGCACGCTCGCCTCGTGGCTGGTCGACGTGGTCAACCTGCTCACGGGCAACTTCGACCGAGCCGGCGGCCTCATGTTCGGTAACCCCGTGGCGTGGGGGGTCAACTCCCTGCCGCTGCCCGACTTCGCCGACGGTGTCACCTTCGGGCGCTGGTCCAGCCGGGTGCGGGGCACGCCCGAGGTGCTGGGGCAGGTTCCGCTCTCCTGCATGGCCGAGGAGATCGCCACCCCTGGTGAGGGTCAGATCAAGGCGCTGGTCACCATCGCCGGCAATCCCGTGATCAGTGCGCCCGACGCGGGCCGTCTCGACGAGGCGCTCCCCGAGCTCGAGGCGATGATCTGCGTCGACAACTGGCTGAACGAGACCACCCGCCACGCCGACGTGATCCTCCCGGGGCTCTCCGCCCTCGAGCAGCCCCACTTCGACGACCTCATCACCATGTGGGCGATGCGCTCGGTGGCCAACTTCTCCCCCGCGGTCTTCCCGCCGGCCGACGACCGGCCCGCCGAGTGGGAGATCCTCACCCGCCTCGGCGCCATGATCGCCGGCTTCCCGGCCGACGACATCGACGTGGGGATGCTCGACGACGGCTTCTTCGCGGCACTGTGCGAGGCCCAGGGCGTGGACGCCGCCGCGGCCATGGCGCACTACGACCACGGCGGGCCCGAGCGTCTGCTCGACCTCCAGATCCGCACCGGGCCGTTCGGCGACCGCTACGGGGAGGTGCCGGACGGGCTCACCCTCGACGCGGTGAAGGCACGCCCCCACGGCGTCGACGAGGGCCCGATGGTCCCGCGCCTCCGGGAGCTGCTGAACACGCCGTCGGGCACCATCCCCATCGCCCACCCCTACTTCCTGGCCGACCTCCCCCGCCTGGCCGAGCGCCTGGAGCGACCCGCGACGGGTCTGGTGCTGACCTCCCGCCGCCACCTGCGCTCGAACAACTCGTGGATGCACAACGTCGAGGTGCTGGTGAAGGGCAAGGACCGCTGCACGCTCCTGATCCACCCCGACGACGCCGCCACCTCGGGCGTGGCCGACGGCGAGGTGGCTCTCGTCCGGTCCGAGGCAGGGGCCGTCGAGGTCGCGGTCGAGGTGAGCGACGAGATGATGCGCGGCGTGGTCTCCCTCCCCCATGGGTGGGGCCACGACAAGGCGGGCACCCGTCTCTCGGTCGCCCGCGAGCACGCCGGCGTCAACAACAACCTGCTCGCGCCCGGCCACCTGATCGACCCGTTGAGCAACAACGCGGTGGTCAACGGCATCCCCGTCGAGGTGGCGCCCGCCGGCGCCTGACAACGTGAACGTGACCACCCTCGGCGCCATCGTCCTCGGGCTCTCGCTCCTCGGGCTCTCGCTCCTCGGCGCCCGCCACCCGACGATCCACCCCACGGAGCAACGGGTGTTCCGGGCGGTCAACGGCCTGCCCGACTGGTGCTACTGGCCCCTGTGGCTACCGATGCAGCTCGGCAACCTCGTGGTGGGCACGGCAGCCGGCCTTCTCCTCGCGCTCGTCTGGGGTGATGTGCGCCTGGCCGTCGGCGTGCTCGCGGCCGCCGCGCTCAAGCTCTTGGCCGAGCGACTCATCCGTCGATGGATGGCGCCCTATCTCGCGGTACGGCAACGCCCGGGCACCAGCGAGCCGGGCGCGACGCTGCGCGGCGACGACGTGCCCTCATCGGGCATGAGCTTCCCCTCGGGCCACATCGTGCTCGTCGCCGCCATCACGGCGGTGATCGCCGACGACCTCGCCATCGCCTGGCTGGGGCTTCCCGCCCTCCTCACCCTGGCCGTCATGGTCGGACGGGTCTACGTCGGCGCCCACAACCCCCTCGACGTCACCGCCGGCCTCGGCGCCGGACTGCTCGCCGGCGGGCTCGTCGGCCTCGCGCTGAACCTGTCCTGAAGCGCTCCCGCGGTGCGCCCGGTGCGCCGGCGCACGATGATGGGGTCGTGGCCTCCCAGGGTGTCGAAGTCGAGCGCAAGTACCTCGTGGACGACCTCGACGCCGCGCTCGCCGGAGACCCGCCCGGCGAGCACCTGGTGCAGGGCTACCTCGAGCAGTCCGGTGACCAGAGCGTGCGCGTCCGGTGCTGGCCCGACGGGGGCCGGGCCGTCCTCACGGTGAAGGGCCCCCGCACCGGCGCGTCCCGGCCCGAGGCGGAATGCGAGGTCACCACCGAGGTGGGCGACCTGCTGCTCGCGGCGTGCGGCGACCGCGTGGTCGACAAGACCCGCCACGTCCTCGACACCGGCGAGGCCGACGGCGTCGAGTGGGTGGTCGACGTCTTCCACGGCGCCAACGACGGCCTCGTGCTCGCCGAGGCCGAACAGACCCGCGCCGACGGCCTGCTCGCGCCGAGGCCGTGGTGCGGGCGCGACGTCACCGAGGACGACCGGTACTACAACGACCAGCTCGCCCGGCGGCCCTTCACCACCTGGGGCTGAGCACCGGGCCGGCCCGGGGCCGGGTCGGCGTCGGCGCTAGAAGCGCGCCGGCACCCGGCGCAGCGGCAGGTCGGGCTCGACGTACCCGTCGGGCTTCTGGCGGGACGGGAACCGGACCTTCTCGTGCGGGGTCCGCTCGTAGGGGATCTGGTCGAGCAGGTGACTGATGACGTTCAGGCGCGCACGCTTCTTGTCGTTGGAGTCGACCACGAACCACGGCGCCCAGGCGGTGTCCGTGGCGGCCAGCATGTCGTCACGGGCCCGCGAGTAGTCGTACCAGTGCGTATAGGACTTCAGGTCCATCGGCGACAGCTTCCACAGCTTGCGGCCGTCGTCGGCACGAGCGTGGAGGCGACGGGTCTGCTCGTCCTGGCTGACGTCGAGCCAGTACTTCAGCACGATGATCCCCGAGTCGACCATGGCCTTCTCGACCCCGGGCGCCATCTCGAGGAAGTGGCGCACGTCGTGCTCCGAGCAGAAGCCCATGACCCGCTCCACGCCGGCGCGGTTGTACCAGCTGCGGTCGAAGATCACGATCTCGCCCGCCGCGGGGAAGTGGGGCAGATAACGCTGGACGTACATCTGGGTCTTCTCACGCTCGGTCGGCGCCGGCAGGGCGACCACCCGGAACACGCGCGGGCTGACCCGTTCGGTGATGCGCTTGATGACGCCGCCCTTGCCAGCGGTGTCCCGCCCCTCGAACACGATGCAGACCTTGGCGCCGGTGCGCACCGCCCACAGCTGCACCTGGACCAGATCTTCCTGGAGGCGGCGCAGCTCCCGTTCGTACTCCTTGCGCTTGAGCTTCGGCCGCTCGGCGGGAACCGCCGCGGACCGGCCGGCGTCGTGCTGCTTCGCGTGCTTCTTCGAGTGCTTCTTGGTCACCGCGTCACGCTCCGGTCTCGGTGAGGCGGAAGACCCGGATGTTGCGGTCGGTCCGCTCGACGTAGGTGTGCATCTGCGGGATGGTCTCGGCGATGGCCGGCCAGAGCCGCTCCTTCTCCTCGTCGCTGAGCACCGTGGCGCGGGCAGGGAACGCACGACCCGTCACCTGCACCTCGACGTCGGGGTTGGCCTCGAGGTTGTAGCGCCAGGCCGGGTGACGCTCCTGGCCCATCGCGCTCGCCACCACGAGGTAGTCGTCGCCATCGCGGTGGTAGGCCAGCTGCACGGTGCGGGGTTCACCCGACTTCCGCCCGATCACGGTCACTGCGAGCATCGGCAACGTCGGCTTGCCGGTGCTGGTGAACCGGCCGTTCGTGAGCTTGAAGATCTTGGGGTCGACCTTCGCGGCCCAGTGCTTGACCAGCCACGACCCCGCCCGCGTGGCCGAGAACCGGTTGACGAGCCTCGAGTACATGGGCGCATGGTAGGCCACCCTCGGTCGTCCAATACCCTCCCGGGTATGAGCGGGCAGTCGGAGCAGCCGACCCGGGGACCGGCACCGGGTCCGAGGAGACGGGACCAAGGACCCTGGGGTACCGGCGGCCAATCGTTTAGTCTGAGACTATGCGACTGGAGATCACGCGGCGCACCGACCTCGCCACCCGGGCACTCCTCGCCTTGCGGGGCACCGACGAGCGCACGAAGGCGTCGGCGCTGGCCGAGACCGTGGGCACCACGCCTGGATTCCTGTCGCAGGCCATGTCCCCGCTCGTGGCGAAGGGCTGGGTCCGCTCCGACCCCGGACCGGCCGGCGGCTACCGGCTGACGGCCGACCTGTCCGACGTCAGCGTCCTCGACGTCATCGAGGCCGTCGAAGGCCCGACCGACAACGGGCGCTGCGTCCTCGAGGATCGCCCCTGCGCCACCGAAGGCCCCTGCGCCTTGCACCAGCCATGGGTGCACGCCCGGAGCGACCTGCTCGGACGCCTCGCCGACACCCCGCTCGCCGGCCTCCGGACACGGAGCCGGAAGTGACCGCCCCGGCCCGCGCGACCGGCGCGGCGCAGCGTGCGGTCGCCGACACCCCTCGCTCCACGGCGACCGACCCAGCCGGAGCGGAACGGTCACCCGCGCCGGCCGGGTCGGCGTCGGGGCGACGCCCGTGGAAGGCGGTCGCCCTCCCCGCCGAGCACGGCGGGTGGGGCCTGACGCTCGAACCCTGCCTGCTCGGGCTGCTCGTCGCCCCCAGCATCGCCGGTGCCGCCCTGGCGACCGCCACCTTCCTCGCCTTCCTCGTGCGCACCCCGCTGAAGCTGGCCCTGATCGACCGGCGGCGCGGCCGGCGCCTCGAACGCACCGCCCTGGCCACCCGGATCGCCGTCGTCGAGTCCGTCGTGCTCGTCGGCCTCGCGGTGCTGGCGACGGCCCTCGCCGGGCCGCGCCTCTGGATGCCCGTGGTCGCGGCCGCACCTCTGGTGGCCGTCGAAGCCTGGTACGAGGTCCGTTCACGAGGGCGACGCCTGGTGCCCGAGCTCGCCGGCGCCATCGGCGTGAGCGCCGCCGCCACCGCCATCGCCATCGCCGGCGGCGCACCGCTGCCGCTCGCGTTCGGGCTCTGGCTCGTGCTCGGCGCCCGCGGGGCCACCTCCATCCCGCAGGTCCGGGCCCAGATCTCCTCGCTCCACGGCCGCGCTGTCTCCTCCGCGACCACCACCGCCGGTGACCTCGCCGCCCTCGCCTTCGCCGCCGTCGCGGTGGCGCTCGACCCCTCTCTGCTCGCCGGCGCCCTCGCCATCGCCGCCATCGTGGTGATCCAGCGAGTGAGCGCCCGACGTCCCACACCCGCCCCCAAGGTCGTCGGCCTGCGCCAGCTCGCGCTCGGCCTCGCCCTGGTGCTGATCACCGCGGTCGGCACGTTCCTCGCATGAGCAACACGCCGGCCTCTCGCCACCCCGCCCAGCCAGTCGTCCTGGCATCACCCCCGCCCGCTTCGCGGGCGCCCGTGATACCCGTGCACCGATGAAGGAGCCCACCATGACCACCGCCCCGACCACCGACCGCACGCTCGCCGAGCTCGTCACCGCCGATCCCCGCTCGGCGCGGCTGCTGGAGGGTCACGGGCTCGACTACTGCTGTGGCGGCCGACGCACCTTGGCTGAAGCCTGCTCCGAGGCCGGCGTGGACCCGGCCGTCGTCGTCGATGCGCTGACTGCTGCCACACCTCAGGACGGCCCCGACTGGGCCTCGATGGCGCCGGCCGAGCTGGTCGACCACCTCGAAGCGACCCACCACGCCTACCTGCACACCGAGTTCGGCCGGCTGACCGCGCTGGCCGACAAGGTGGCGTCGGTGCACGGCGAACGCCATCCGGAGCTCGTCGAGGTGCAGACGACGTACGCCGAGCTCCGCGCCGACCTCGAGCCCCACCTCATGAAGGAGGAGAACGTGCTGTTCCCGCTCATCAGGGAGATCGTGGCGTCGGCCGGCGCCGCGGCGCCCCACTGCGGGTCGCTCGAGATGGGACCGATCCGCGTGATGATGATGGAGCACGACCGCGCCGGCGAGCTGCTCGCCGAACTGCGCCGGCTCACGAACGGGTACGAGGTCCCCGACGACGGCTGCGCCAGCTACCGGGCGCTCTACGAGGGGCTCGCCGAGCTGGAGGCCGACACCCACCTCCACGTGCACAAGGAGAACAACGTGCTGTTCCCGGCGGTGATCGAGCTCGAGCACGGAGCAGCGGCCCGCCCGTGACCGACGATCGGCGCGGCGAGCAGGGCGGCGACCCGGCCTGCTGGGCCCACGTCCTCGGCGAGGACGAGCCGCCCTCGAGGGACCTGACCGACCGGTCCGACCTGGAGGTGCTGGTGCGGTCCTTCTACCGACAGGCCGCCACCGACGACCTGCTGGGCCCCGTGTTCGAGGCGGCGCAGGTCGACTGGGCGGACCACATCCCCAAGCTCGTCGACTTCTGGGCCGGCCAGCTCTTCGGTGAGCGCGGCTACGAGGGCAACCCCCTCCAGGCCCACCGACCACTCCAGGCCGACACGCCGTTCCGTCCCGAGCACTACCAGCGCTGGCTGGCGCTGTTCGAGGACACCGTGGACGACTGGTTCGTCGGCCCCACCGCCGACATCGCCAAGGGCAAGGCCCGCAAGATGGCCAACGCCCTGGAGCGGCTGATGGATGGCGTCAGTGCCGCAGGCAGCGTCCCCATCGCGGTGACCGTGGTGGCGACGGTCGGCTCGCCAGCACCGACTCGAGTCCGGTCCTAGGGTGTCGGATCGAGGAGTGGCCATGAGCCGACAGGCAACACTGGATCGTCGGGGCGTCGCCTGGGGGCTGGTCGGCGTCGCCGTCGTGCTCGCCCTTACCTTCATCGGGAGCGACGGCCTCGTGTGGTTCGACGCCGCTCTCGTCGGCTACCTGTTCGGCACCGTGTTCGCCGTGTTCGGCATCACCTACCGGTACCTCGTGTGGCTGCGGCGCCCGCCCACCGCCATGTTGAACCGCCGGGGGTGGGAGGCGTTCCGCGCCCGGAAGGGCCGCAACGTGGCCGAGCTCCCGGCGCTGGTCACCACCCAGCTGGTCACCCAGGGGTTCATCCGCCGTCGCTCGGTCTCGCGGTGGATGGCCCACCAGTTCGTCTTCTGGGGGTGCATCCTCGCCGCGCTGGTCACCTTCCCGTTGACGCTCGGCCTGTTGCACTTCGAGAGCGTCGGCCAGGAGGCCGACCGCTACCAGGTGTACCTGTCTCGGGTGGGAACGCTGCGCTTCGACGCCCAGAGCATCATCGGCTGGCTGATCTTCCACGCCCTCGACATCGCCGCGGTGCTGGTGCTGGCCGGGGTGTTCATCTTCCTGCGCCGGCGCCTGCACGACCCGGGCGCCCTCGCGGTCGAGCGCAGCAACGACTTCCTGGCCCTGGCGGGCCTCTTCGCGGTGTCGGTGACGGGCCTGTTCCTCACCGTGTCCAGCGTGTGGCTGGAGGGTCGCTACTACTCGGCCCTCAACACCGTGCACGCGCTGACCGTGATCCTGGGCCTCATGTACCTGCCCTTCGGCAAGCTGTTCCACATCTTCCAGCGCCCCGGGAACCTGGGGGTGGCATACTACAAGCAAGCCAACGCCGAGGGTCCGCCGGCGACGTGTCGGCGATGCGGTGAGGGGTTCGCCAGTGCCCAGCAGATGACGGACCTGAAAGCGGTGCTACCGCAGGTGGGCTTCGACTACGGCGTCGACGACAGCCCGGAGGACGGGGACAACTACCAGGACACGTGTCCCCGGTGCCGGCGGGCCGGCGTCACCCTGGCCCAGTCCGCCCGGGTCGGAGGATTCGGCTGATGGCACGACCACCGCTCAGCGACGATGAGCTCATCGCCCGCTTCGGACCGCATCTCAACGAGGCCCCGCCCGGCGGCTGGGACGCCGGGCTCGAGATCGACCGCGTCGTCGAGACCCACTGCTGCTTCTGCGGCCAGCAGTGCGGCATCAAGCTGAAGGTGCACGACAACGAGGTCGTGGGCTTCGAGCCCTGGTACGACTTCCCGTTCAACGAGGGAAAGCTGTGCCCCAAGGGCGTCAAGCGCTACCTCCAGGGCAGCCACCCCGATCGCCTGCTGCACCCCATGGAGCGCGACCCGTCGGCACCCGGAGGCTTCCGGGAGATCAGCTGGGACCAGGCGCTGGGCCGGGTGGTCAGCGAGATCCAGCGCATCCAGGAGGAGTACGGCGACGACGCCTTCGCCATGTTGTCAGGGGTGTCCCTGACCAACGAGAAGAGCTACCTGATCGGCAAGTTCGCCCGGTTGGCGCTGCACACCGCGAACCTCGACTACAACGGCCGCTTCTGCATGGTGTCGGCCGGCGTGGGCAACAAGCTGGCCCTCGGCATCGACCGCGCGCCCAACCCGTGGAGCGACATCCCGCTGGCCGACGTCGTCTGGGTGGCGGGCTCGAACATCGCCGAGACGTTCCCCATCACCACCAGCTACATCTGGCGGGCCCGCGACCGCGGCGCCAAGCTCATCGTGCAGGACCCCCGGGTGGTGCCCCTCGCCCGCACCGCCGACCTGTTCCTGCCTGTCCGACCCGGCAGCGACTCTGCCCTGTTCGGTGCCGTGCTGCACACGTTGATCCGCAACGACTGGCTCGACCACGACTTCATCGACGCCCACACCGTGGACTTCGACGAAGCCGCCGCTGCGGCCGCCGACATGACGCCGGCATGGGCGGCCGAGATCACCGGGGTGCCCGCGGCCCGCATCGAGGAGGCGGCCGAGCTATGGGGCACGTCGGCGACCGGGATGATGCTGCACGCCCGGGGCATCGAGCAGCAGTCCAAAGGCGTCGACAACGTGCTGGCCGCCATCAACCTGGGCCTCGCCACCGGCAAGTTCGGCAAGCCCGGCTGCGGCGTGTCCACCATCACCGGCCAGGGCAACGGCCAGGGCGGGCGAGAGCACGGCCACAAGTGCGATCAGCTGCCCGGCAACCGCGACATCTCCAACCCCGACCACCGTGCTGCGGTGGCGAAGGTGTGGGAGTGCGACGAGTCCGAGATCCCGGGCAAGGGCCTGCCCGCCGAAGCGATCATCGAAGCCATCCACGAAGGCAGCATCAAGGGCCTGCTGTCGATCTGCTTCAACCCGCTGGTGTCGGCGCCGGACTCGAACTTCACCGCCGAAGCCCTCGACAAGCTGGAGTTCTACGCGGTCATCGACTTCTTCCTGTCCGAGTCGGGCCAGCACGCCGACGTGGTGCTGCCCGGCTCGCTGCACGAGGAGGACGAGGGCACCTCCACCAGCGGCGAGGGGCGCATCATCAAGATCAACGCCGCTGTGGAGCCACCCGGCGAGGCCCGACTGGACTGGCAGATCCTCCTCGAGATCGCCGAGCGGCTCGGCCGGGGCGAGCACTTCCAGTACGACGACACCCACCAGATCTTCGAGGAGCTGTGCCGGGCGTCCTCGGGCGGTACCGCCGACTACACCGGCGCCACCTGGGAGCGCATCGAGGCCGAGAAGGGCCTCTTCTGGCCCGTCCCCGAGGTCGGGCACCCCGGCACCCCCCGCTTGCACGAGGGGGGCCGGTTCTCGCACCCCGACGGCAAGGCCCGCTTCCATGCGGTGCCCTTCCGGGAGTCCGCCGAGGTCGTCGATGACGACTACCCCGTGTGGCTGACGACCGGGCGGGTGGTCAGCCAGTACCTGTCCGGCACCCAGACCCGGCGCATCGCCGGCCTGGTGGCGCAGTACCCGGAGCCCTTGTGCGAGATGCACCCCCGACTGGCCGAGCGGCTCGGGATCGGCGACGGCGACCAGGTCACCGTCACCTCCCGTCGCGGCACCATCACGCTGCCCGCCCACGTGGTCACCACCATCCGGCCCGACACGGTGTTCATCCCCTACCACTGGCCCGGCGCCAAGGCCGCCAACCAGCTCACCATCCGCGCCGTCGACCCTCGCTCGAAGATGCCCGAGTTCAAGGTGGCGGCGGTACGCATCGAGCGGGCCGGCGAGGGAGCCCCCACGACCGACCAGCGCGACTTCGACCTGCACGAGGGATCCGCATGAGGCCCACGCGGTACGGCGTCGACGACACGCCGGTGTTCGTCATCGACCAGAGCCGCTGCATCGGTTGCGAGGCCTGTGTGTCGGCCTGCATGGAGTGCGGCACCCACCGGGGCCAGTCCCTCATCCACCTCGAGCGCATCGATCGGGCCGCCAGCACCCAGACCGCGCCCATGGTGTGCATGCACTGCGAGGACCCCACCTGCGCGCAGGTGTGCCCCGCCGACGCCATCAAGCAGACCGAGGGCGGCGTCGTGCAGTCCGCCCTCAAGCCCCGGTGCATCGGCTGCTCCAACTGCGTCCTGGCCTGCCCGTTCGGCGTGCCCAAGTACGTGGCCGAGGTCGACCAGATGATGAAGTGCGACATGTGCACCGACCGGACGTCCGAGGGGTACGCGCCCATGTGCGCCTCGGTGTGCCCCAGCGAGGCGCTCTGGTACGGCACGGTCGAGGAGTTCCACGCCACCCGCCCCGGGGCCCTGGTCGACAACTGGCTGTTCGGCCGCCAGTCGGTGCACACCAAGGTGCATGCCGTCGTCGATGACGTCGGCGGCGGCCCGATCGACGTGCTCGGTGGCGCGGCGACCGGCACATGGCTCGACGACCCGTTCGGCCTGGACGAGGGCATGCACGATCGCTCTGGCGGGGTGGTCCGATGACCGCCGGCACCCCCGTCCCCGACCCGCAGCCCATCTGGAAGCGCGACTTCCCGTACGAGGCCGCGGCCGAGGAGGAGGTGACCCGCCGGGAGTTCGCTCGCTACCTCGTGGCTGGTGCCGGGGTGATGGCGGCCGGCAACGTGGGGCTCGCCATCTGGACCCAGCTGCGGACCATCAACGCGGGCCGACCGAGGGCGATCGTGCCGTTGGACGACGTGGTCGTGGGCGACACCTTCCTCTTCCGCTACCCCACCGAGAACGACCCCGCCGTCCTGCTGCGGGTCGACGACCGGAACGTGGTGGCGTTCAGCCAGAAGTGCACCCACCTCGGCTGCGTGGTGTTCTTCGAGGCCGACGAGCAGCGCTGGCACTGCCCCTGCCACGAGGGCAACTTCGAAGCCCTCACCGGCGCCGTGCGCTCGGGCCCCCCGACGCGGCCGCTCGGACGCATCGACGTCGAGATCCGCGACGACGGTGTCATCTGGGCGCTCGGGGCGAAGGCATGAGGACGTCGGCGCGGAACCGCCGGGCCACCTCGGCCATCGTCCTCTACGTCATCATCCTGGTCGCGTTCCAGGTGTTCCTCATCACGGTCGCGGTCGAAGCCTTCCAGACCGACGAGGAGGCCCTCGCGTGGGCCACCGCCGGCGTGTCGGTGGTGCTCGCTGCGTTGTCGGCCGTCCTGTTGCGGTACCTCCAGCCGTGAACGGCACCGGCGCGACGGCCCCACCGGACGATCCTTCGCGCGACGCTCCACCGCCCGACCGCCCGTCGCCCGTGGCCACCCTCTTCCCGGGCTACTTCGCCCTCGTGATGGCCACCGGCATCGTGACCATCGGGGCCGAGCAGCAGGAGCTGTCGCGGCTGGCCGACGGGCTGTACGTGGTCGCCGGGGTGGCCTACGTGATCCTGGTCGTGCTCACCGTGGCTCGGCTGGTCCGTTTCCCGAGACGACTGATCGACGACCTCACCAGCCACGCCAAGGGCTTCGCCTTCCTCACCATCGTGGCCGGCACCAACGTCCTCGGCAGCGCGTCGGGCATCACCCAGGGCTGGTGGGACCTGGCCTGGGTGCTGTGGTGGATCAGCATGTGCCTGTGGGCGGTCCTCGTCTACGCCACGCTCATCGCCGTCGTGCTGCGCTCCCCGAAGCCCGGTCTCGGCGCCGGCATCAACGGCACGTGGTTCCTGCTCACCGTGTCCACCGAGTCGGTGGCGGTGCTCGGCGCGCTGCTCCTGCCGTTCCATCCCAGCGAGACCCTGGCCTTCCTGTGCCTCGCTGCGTTCCTGCTGGGCATCGTGCTGTACCTGATCGTGATGACCATGGTGTTCCTGCGCTGGACGTTCCACGAGCTCGAGCCCACCGAAGCGGCACCGCCGGCATGGATCGCCGCCGGCGCCGTGGCCATCACCGTCCTGGCGGGCTCCAACCTCCTGGGCGTGGCCGGGACCCTGGGCGAGGCGCTCTCACCCGATGTGGAGGCGGTCGTCGGCCGCATCGACCGGGTCGCCCCCGTCATCGAGGGCATGGTCGTCCTCGCCTGGGCGACCGCCACCTTCTGGTTCCCACTGATGATCGCGATCGGCGTCTGGCGCCACCTCATCCGACGGGTGCCCCTGCGCTACGACCCCGCCTACTGGGCGCTGGTCTTCCCTCTCGGCATGTACAGCGTGGCCACGTTCAAGATGCTGGCCGTCCTCGGCCCCTCGACGCTGGACTGGCTCCCGAAGGTCGCGTTGATCGTGGCCGCCGCGGCCTGGACGGCGGCGTTCGTCGGTCTCGTGCACCGCGGCGCGCTCGGCGTGGCCCGACGCCGTCACCCGAGCCCGACCTGAGCTCCGACCGGTGCCCCACGATCTCGTAGGGCTCCGGCGCTCACACCTCTAGCGTTGGCGCCATGACCATGGAATACCGCCGCCTCGGACGATCCGGCCTGAAGCTCAGCGTGCTGTCGTTCGGCTCGTGGGTGACCTTCGGGCGCCAGGTCGACCGCGACCTCGCTCTCGAGTGCCTGACCACCGCACGCGACGCCGGCGTGAACTTCTTCGACAACGCCGAGGGCTACGAGGGCGGCGAGTCCGAGCGGGTCATGGGCCAGGCCCTAGCCGACCTGGGCTGGGACCGGGACACCTACGTCGTGTCCACGAAGCTCTTCTTCGGCATCAAGGACGACGTCAACATGAAGGAGACGCTGAACCGCAAGTACCTGTTGTCGGCCATCGACGGCAGCCTCGAGCGCTTCGGGCTCGACTACGTCGACCTGCTGTTCTGCCACCGGCCGGACCCGCAGACGCCCATCGAGGAGACGGTGTGGGCGATGCACGACATCGTGGCGTCGGGCAAGGCCCTCTACTGGGGCACATCGGAGTGGAGCGCCGAGGACATCCGGACGGCCTGGAAGATCGCCGACCGTCACCACCTGCACAAGCCGGTGATGGAGCAGCCGCAGTACAGCCTGCTCGTGCCCGGCCGAGTCGAGGACGAGTACGCCCCGCTCTACGACGAGATCGGCCTCGGCCTCACCACGTGGAGCCCCCTGGCGTCGGGCCTGCTCACCGGCAAGTACCTCGACGAGGTGCCCGACGGCAGCCGCCTCGGCCTCGAGGGCTACGAGTGGCTGCGGGACGTGCTCCTCACCGAGGACGCCAACCAGAAGGTGCTGGCCCTGAAGGCCATCGCCGACGACCTCGGGTGCAGCCTCACCCACCTCGCCATCGCCTGGTGCACCCGCAACCCGAACGTCTCGACGGTGATCCTCGGCGCCAGCCGGGTGAGCCAGCTCGAGGAGAACCTCGCCGCCCTCGACGTGGTCCCCCTCCTCGACGACGAGGTCCTCACCCGCATCGCGGCGGCGCTGGCGTAGCCCGGAGCGCCACGCCCACAGCGAGGAGGTGAGGGGGAGGCGTAGCGTCGGCGGGGATGGAGGTCGACGAGCGGCGCACGCCGGAGGATGAGCTCGGGCCGGTGCTGGCCGCCGGCCGGGACGCCGCGGTTCACGCCCTCGGTGACGACCGGGTGCTGCGGCGGACACCCTCGGCGGCGCGTGACCTGCGAGCGGAGGCCGCCATCATGGAGCACGTGCGGGCGGCGGGCTACCCCGCCCCGCAGGTGTTCCGGGTGGGCCCGGGCGAGATGGTCCTCGAGCGCATCGAGGGCCCGACCATGCTCGAGGCCATCGAGGCCAAGGTGTGGCAGGTCGATCGCCACGCCCGCACGCTCGCCGATTTGCACACGCGGCTGCACGTCCTTCCCCCGCCGGCCGACCTGGCCCACCACGCCGAGTCGGCACTCGCCGGCGACGCCATCGTCCACCAGGACCTGCACCCCGGCAACGTCCTGCTCTCCGCCGCCGGCCCGGTGGTGATCGACTGGACCAACGCCCGGCGGGCCGATCCGGACGCCGACGTCGCCCTCACCTGGCTGCTGATGGCGGCGTTCGACCATGACCAGCCACCGCCGGCAGGCTCGCTGCCCCACCGCCTCGTGACGATGGTCGAACGAGCAGCGGAGCCCCGCCTGCGCGCCCGATTGGTGCGCACCTTCGTCCGTTCGTCCGGCCGCGAAGCGGCCGCCCGGGCCCTCCTCCCCGCCGTCGCCCGCCACCGCCTGCACGACCCCAACGTCCGCCCCGGCGAGGCCGACGCCATCCGCACCCTCGTCGCCCGTGAGACCGGGGACTCGCTCCCGACGTAGACCCAGGAGGGGCTGGTCGCGAGAGTCTCAGCGGCGCACGGTGATCACGGCAGCGGGTCGTGGCGGCCGCCGGCTTCGATCACCCCTTCCAACATGTCGGGCCGGCCGGGCTGGGGACCGAGGTCGCCTGCACCCGCGCCGCGACCGCGGCCAGCGAACGAGCAAACCGGCTCCGAGGCCGCATCCGGCCAGAGGCGATCGGCAGCTGATTTGGCCGGCCCCTTGACCCACTGATAAGAATGATTCCTATTCTTAACCAGATAGGACGCCGTCATGCTTTCTGCCTTTCTCACCGCCCGTGCCCTCCGCCCCGCGATGATCGTCCTCGCCCTCGCCGTGTCTGCGTCGTGCGCGTCCTCCGAGGAGGATGCCGGGGACTCGGAGGTCGGCGCCGACAGGGAGCAAGTCCAGGCGGCCGCCGCCTTCTATCCGCTGGCCGAGGCACTCGAGCGCGTCGGCGGTGATCGGGTCGAGGTGACGAACCTCACACCGCCCGGTGGGGGCCCTCACGACCTGGAGCTCACGCCTCGGCAGGTCACCGACCTCGCCGACGTCGACCTCGTCCTGTACCTGTCGGGTGGGTTCCAGCCTCAGGTCGAGGATGCGGTGGGTGGCCTCGGCGACGACGTCACGGTCGTCGACGGTCTGGAAGGGATCGACCTCCTTCCGGCCGCCGATCAACTCCAGGGCACCCAGGGCGAGGCCGACGGCGAGGTGCTCGCCGACGGCTCCGATCCTCACGTCTGGGTCGACCCCCTCCTCCAGGCGCAGATCGCCGAGGACGCCCACGCCGCCCTTGTCGATCTCGATCCGGACGGCGCCGCCGACTTCGACGCGGGCCTCGCCGCCTACCAGGACGAGCTGAACACGCTGGACGCCGACTATCGGGCGGGCCTCGCCGACTGCGACTCACGGGTCATCGTCACCAGCCACCGCGCCTTCGAGTACCTGGCCCGACGTCACGACCTCGTCCAGATCGCGATCGCCGGGATCACCCCGGACGACGATCCGGACCCTCGCACCCTCGAGGCCGTGGCGGACGCAGCCCGCGAGAACGACGTGCAGGTCATCTTCTTCGAGGAGCAGGTGCCGCCGGACCTCGCCGAGACCGTGGCCGACGAGATCGGCGCGAGCACCGACGCCCTGGACCCGGTCGAGAGCATCACCCAGGACCGCCTCGACGACGGGGCCACCTACGACACGATCATGCGGGAGAACCTCGACTCGCTGACCGAGGGCCTCGGCTGCTCGTGACGGGTCGCGCCGGCGGGCCCCCCGCCGCGGTCCTGGCCCGTGACGTCTCGGTCACCTACGGCACCCGGGTCGCCTTGCGCTCCGTCTCGTTCGCAGCCGGATGGAGCGAGCTCATCGCGGTCATCGGGCCGAACGGTGCGGGGAAGTCGACCCTCTTCAAGGCGCTGTGCGGGTTGGTCCCCGCGGACGGCGAGCTCGCCGTCGGCGGCGACGGCTGCCACCACCAGCGGAGCACACGGGCCAAGGTCGCCTTCCTCCCCCAGCGGGCCGACGTGGACCTTCACTTCCCCATCACGGTCGAGCAGCTCGTCCTCACCGGCCGCCGGCCACATCTGCCTCCGTGGCGCCGACCCCGTCACATCGACCGCCAGGCGGTCGCCGGCGCGCTCGAGCGCGTGGGGCTCACCGATCGCGGCCGGGATCCCATCGGCACCCTCTCCGGTGGCCAGGCGCAGCGCGCCTTCGTCGCCCGAGCGCTCACGCAGGAGGCGGGAGTCCTGCTGCTCGACGAGCCGATGGCCGGTCTCGACCTGCCGAGCACCACCGACCTCATCCACCTCCTCCGGTCGCTCGCCGACGACGGGCGCACCGTGCTCGTCGCCACCCACGACCTGGCCCTCACCCGCCACCATTTCGCCCGCTGCCTGGCCATCAACGGCCGACTCGTGGCCGACGGCTCGCCCGACCAGGTCCTCGACGCCGACACCCTCGATGCCACCTTTGGCAGCGGCACCGACCTCGCCGACCTGACCGTGGCGGCCGTCTGATGGCGTCGTGGCTGCTGGACCCCTACCAGACCCAGTTCATGCGCCACGCCCTGGCCACGGCGGCCATCATCGGCGTCCTCTGCCCGGTGGTGGGTGTGTGGGTGGTGCTGCGCCGCCTGGCCTACCTCGGCGACGCGATGTCCCACGCCACGCTCTCGGGGGTCGCGGTCGCCTATCTGGTCGGTGCCAGCATCGCCGCGGGCGCGCTGGTGGCCGGGCTGGTGATGGGCGGCCTCATCAGCGTGCTCGGAAGCCGGCGGCGACTCGGGGATGACACGGTCATCGGCGTCGTCGAGACGATCCTCTTCGCGGTCGGCGTGCTGATCATCTCGCGCAGCGACGGGATCGGGGTCGACCTCTCCCACTTCCTCCTCGGCCAGATCACCACGGTGAGCGTGAGCGAACTGCGGGTGAACGGCGTGCTCGCCCTGAGCGCGCTCGTCGTCGTCGCCGTCCTGCACCGGGACCTGCTCGCCGCCACCTTCGACCCCACCCACGCCCGCCAGGTCGGCATCGACGACCGCAAGCTCCGCCTGGTCGTCCTCGCCCTCGTGTCCGTCAGCGTCGTGGTCTCCCTCCAGACCGTCGGGCTCCTGATGAGCGTCGCCATCCTCGTCACGCCGGCGGCCACGGCCCGCCTCGTCACCCATCGCCTGTCGACCATGACGGCGGTGGCCGTCGTGGGCGGGCTCACCTCGACCGTCGGCGGCCTGACCGCCAGCTACCACCTCGACACGCCGCCCGGGGCGACCATCGCCCTGACCGCCGCCGGCATCTTCCTCGTCGTGTTCACCGCCACCGTGCCGGCCCGTGTCGAGCACCGGTTCCGACGCCAGCCCGCCGAACCACCACCGATCGCCCCTCACAACGGAGTTCCGACATGACCGACACAGACACCACCACCGACCTCGTGCCCGTGACCGTGCTCACGGGCTTCCTCGGCTCGGGGAAGACGACGCTGTTGAACCACATCCTCACGGCACAGCACGGGCGCCGCATCGCGGTGATCGAGAACGAGTTCGGCGAGATCGGCATCGACGACGCCCTCGTGCTCGATGCGGAGGAGGAGATCTTCGAGATGAACAACGGCTGCATCTGCTGCACGGTGCGGGGCGACCTCATCCGCATCCTCGGCAACCTGATGCGCCGCCGCGAGCGCTTCGACCACATCCTCGTGGAGACCACCGGCCTCGCCGACCCGGCGCCGGTCGCCCAGACGTTCTTCGTCGACGACGAGATCCGCAGCCAGCTCCGACTCGACGCCATCGTCACGCTGGTCGACGCCAGGCACATCGGCCAGCACCTCGACGAGGAGAAGCCCGAAGGGGTCGAGAACGAGTCACTGGAGCAGGTGGCGTTCGCCGACCGGATCGTTCTGAACAAGCTCGACCTGGTGACCGAGGAGGAAGCCGACGCTGTCGAGCTGCGCCTGCGGTCCGTGAACGCGCTCGCCGACATCCACCGCGCCACCTACGGCCAGGTGGACCTCGACGCCATCCTCGACGTGGGCGCGTTCGACCTCGATCGCGCGCTCGATCTCGACCCCACCTTCCTCACCGACACCGACCACCAGCACGACCTGAGCGTCACCTCCGTGGGCATCGAGCTCGACGGCGAGCTCGACGGCGAGCGGCTCAACGACTGGCTCGGCACCCTGCTGGCCGAGCAGGGCATCGACATCTTCCGCATGAAGGGCATCCTCGCCATCGCCGGCGACGACCGCCGCCACGTGTTCCAGGGCGTACACATGCTCTTCGACTCACAGCCAGACCGACCGTGGGAGTCGGGCGGTCCCCGCACCAACCGCCTCGTGTTCATCGGCCGCAACCTGGACCGGGTGCAGCTCGAGTCCTCGCTCCGCGGATGCCTGGCGGGTCCCCGATGAGCGCGCTGTCCCGCCTGCCCACGACCGTGACCCGGCGATGGGCGACCCGACTCGACGACTACGTCACCTCGGTCTCGCCCGCGCCGGATGGCCGCCATCTCCTGGCCACGTCCCTGTCAGGAGAGGCCACCCTCCTCGACACGGCGTCAGGTGAGGCGACCGCCCGGCTCCCGCTCCACCCTCTGGGTGCTCTCTCCGGAGCATGGTCGTGCGACGGGCGCGTCGTAGCCACGGCGGGCCAGGACAACTGCATCCGACTGGCGCTCGCGGAGGGTGGCCGGGCCGTGGCCGAGGTCGGCCTCGACGGCTGGGGGGCGGCCGTACGGTGGTCGCCGGTCGACCCGCTCGTGGCGGTCGCCGCCGGTCGATCGCTGACCGTGCTCGACGCCGAAGGCGCGATCGTCCACCGCTGGTCGGACCTCGAGTCGACGGCGACCGCGCTCGAGTGGTCGGCGGACGGCGTGTCGGTCGGCGTGGCCTGTTACGGCGGTGTCCGGTGGTACCGCCCAGGCGACCCCGATCGCCCCACCACCCACTTCGCCTGGAAGGGCTCGCTGCTCAGCCTCGAGCGCTCACCGGACGGGAAGTGGGTGGCTGCCGGCGGCCAGGACGCGACCGTCCACGTGTGGCGGCTGTGGTCCGGCGACGACCTGGCGATGACCGGCTATCCCGCCAAGATCGAGCACCTCGCCTGGGACCCGTCGTCGCGCTACCTCGCCGTCGGCGGCGTCGGCGACGTGACGATCTGGGACTTCGCCGGTCGAGGCCCGCGCGGTACGCGGCCCGCGACCCTCACGGGACCCACCCGCCACATCGCCGCGCTGGCCTACCGCCCGGACGGCCGGGCGCTCGCCGCGCTCGACGGCGCCGGGGGCCAGTACCTCTGGGCGACCCCGAAGCGAGCGCGACCGGTCGCTGATCATGACCTCGGCGAGTCGGGCGCCTGCATGGCCTGGAGCGGTGACGGGTCCGCCCTCTACGTCGGCGGCGCCGAGGGTCTGGTGGTCGGCCAGGACCTCGCGATCGACGTCTGAACGCGCCCTTGGGGACGCCGACGCCTCACCCGAGCGGGGCGAACCGCCCGGCGGGCGAGACCACCACCGGGCCTTCCGGCGTGTCAGCGAAGACCATGTCGACGGGCACCGGGGTGATCTCGATGACACCGTCCCGCTCCTCGACCTCCACCTCTCCACCGCCGAGCAACTGCAGGCGGTCGCGGATGGCCTTCGGCACCACGATCCGCCCGGCGCGGTCGATGGTCGTTCTCATGCCATCGAATCCACCATTGCACCTGCCATCACCTCAGCTCCCGGGACGGAGAGTGGCCGGGCGATCGCGGGACTGCGGCGGGTGGCTCAGCGGCGCTCGTAGGCGGCGAGGTCGGGGGCGGCCATCGCCGCCCGGAAGTCCTCGAAGGGCCAGGGCCACGTCGCCGGGATGCCCCGGTCGTCGAGGTACCAACTGGAACACCCCGTCACCCAGATGGTGTGGCCCATCTCCGCCACCCGGGCCTCCTCGTGGGCGTCCATCGCCTCCTGGGTAGCGCAGATCTCGGTGCAGCGGCCGGCGGCGAGCTCGTCGATCAGGCCCATCGAGTACGCCATCTGCAGCTCGGCCACCTCGATGAGCGAGAAGTTGCCGACCGGGCCGTTGGGACCGTTGAGCATGAACAGGTTGGGGAACTCAGGGATGGAGATGGAGAGGTAGGCGTTGGGGCGGGGGTCCCAGGCCTCGGCCAAGGTGACGCCACCCCGCCCGACGATGTCCATGGGCCGCATGAACGCATCGGCCTTGAAGCCGGTGGCGCACACGAGCACGTCCAGCTCGTGCAGCTCGCCGTCCTTGGTGCGCACCCCCTCGGGCACCACGCACTCGATGCCCTCGGTCACTACCTCTGCGTTGGGCTTCTGGATGGCCTCGTAGTAGTCCCCGGACATGATGAGACGCTTGCACGCCGGCGCGTAATCGGGCCGAAGGCGCTCGCGCAGCTCCGGGTCGGTGACGCTGTTCTCGAGGTTGGCCACGCAGGCGGTGGCGATGCCCTTGTTCTGCTCGGACTCGGCGTCCGTGACCGCCGCCGCAAAGCCGGAGAAGAGGTCGGCGAGGGTGTCGTGCAGCTGGGTGAGGCGCTCGGGGTGGTCACGGAAGGCGGCCAGCTCGTCGTCGGTGTAGGCCGTGTTCTGCACCGGGAAGATCCACGGGGGCGTCCGCTGGAAGACGTCGAGGTGGCCGACCTCGTCGACGATGGCCGAGACGATCTGGACCGCGGTCGAGCCCGTCCCGATCACGCCGACCCGCTTGCCGGCGAGGTCGACGCCATGGTCCCAACGGGCGCTGTGGAAACACGGCCCGGCGAACGTGTCGAGACCGGCGACGTCGGGCATCCGCGGATGGTGCAGCACACCGGTCGCGGCGATGACCACGTCGGCCTCGTCGGTGCGGCCGGCGCCGGTCTCGAGGTGCCAGCGGCCGTCGCGCCACTCGGTGTGGGTGACCTCCTCGCCGAAGCGGATCCGGGGCGTGACGCCGTAGTCGTCGGCCACCTTCTCGAAGTAGCCCTCGATCTCGTCGCCGGGGGAGAACTGGTGCGACCACCCCGGGTTCGGGGCGAACGAGTAGCTGTAGAGGTGGGACGGGACGTCGCAGGCGATGCCCGGGTAGGTGTTCTCCCGCCAGGTGCCGCCGAGACGGTCGGCCTTCTCGTAGATGACCTGGTCGTCGTGGCCGGCCTCGCTCAGCTTGATCGAGGCCAGGATGCCGGACATGCCGGCGCCGATGATGGCGAAGCGCACTGGACCACCCCCAGGGGTCGGGACGTCGGCGTCGAGTCTTGCAGGTGCCCGACCCCCCTCCGGACGGGCCGGCGTCAGCGGTAGGCGCCGGCTTGGATCTCGTAGAGCTCGGCGTACTGGCCGCCTCGGGCCATCAGGTCCTCGTGCGAGCCGACCTCGACGACGTGGGCGCCGTCGAGCACCACGATCAGATCGGCCATGCGCACCGTCGAGAACCTGTGCGACACGAGCACGGTGATGCGGCCGTCCCCGCGCTCGTCCTTCGCACCGGCGGCGTAGCGCTCGAACAGGGCGTGCTCGGTCTCGGCGTCGAGGGCCGCAGTGGGCTCGTCGAGCACGAGCAGCAGCGGCGACTCGCGCATGAAGCCACGAGCGAGGGCCAGCTTCTGCCACTGCCCGAACGACACCTCGACCCCCTCGGGCCACGTCGGGCCGAGCTGGGTGTCCAGGCCCCGCTCGAAGCCCTCGACCACGTCGTCGGCGCCGGCCCGCTCGACGGCCGCTTCGACCGCCGGCCGGTCGTCCAGATGCGGCACGTCGCCCACGCCGACGCTCTGTCGGGCGAGCAGCTCGAAGCGGAAGAAGTCCTGGTAGGCGCCGGCCAGCCGGTCCCGCCACTCCTCGGCGGCCATCCGTGACAGCTCGGCGCCGTCGACGAGGATGCGCCCCGCGGTGGGCTCGTACAGCTTGGACAGCAGCTTCACGAGGGTGGTCTTGCCCGCGCCGTTCTCCCCCACCACGGCCACCACCGCACCCGCCGGCAGCTCGAGGTCGACGTCCTCGAGCACGAGCCGGTCGGTCCCCGGATAGGCGAAGCTGACGTGCTCGAGGCGGATGCCCTCGTGCAGGCGGTCGGGCACGTCGACGTCGGCGGCCGACGCCACCGACGCGGCGTAGTCCTCCAGCCAGGCGAGCCGCTGCGACCCGTCCATCCAGATGCCCCGCAGGAAGCCGATCTCCCCGACGGTCGCCCCGATGTAGGCCGACAGGCGCGAGCCGGCGCCGAGGACGAGGAGCACCTGCGCGACCGGCGCGTCGAGCACCGAGGCCACGTACACGACCGAGCCCACGAAGCCGAGGCCGAACACGAGCCATCCCAGGCTGTGCCAGACCGCGGACGCGGTGCGGGTCGCGGCGAGCGGGCCGTACCACCGCTCCCACGCGTCCCGGCGGTCGACGACGAGACGGGGCCCGATGCCGGTGACCCGCACCTCCTTCGCCGGCGGTGCGGTGGTGGCCGTGGCGAAGAGGTGACGGGCCAGGCGCTCATGGGGCGCCCCCGCCTCCCGCGCGGTCCGTTCGACCCCGGGCCGCCACGAGGACGTCAGCACGGTGGGCAGGGCGAAGAGCACCATCAGGATGAGGACGGGGCTGATGGCCACGAGGAGGGCGATGGTCACGCCGAGGCGCAGGATCCACCCGGCGGTCGAGAAGACCGACATGTACATGTGGTCGAGCACGAAGATCTGGTCACGCAGCACCGAGAGCCGGTCGAGGTGCTCGGGTCGCTCGTGGTGGGCGATGGTGGTCACCGAGGCCTGGAGCCGGGCCACGTGGGACTCGAGGGCGATGGTCACGCGGTCGCGGAAGCGCCGCTGCACGCGCGCCGAGACCGTGGTCAGGAACCAGGTGGCGACCGCGGCCACCCCGAGCAGGAGCAGCACCACCCGGATGCGCTCGGCGTCGCCGTCCTCGACCGCGTTGGCCAGCACGGCGAACCCGAGCGCCAGCATCGCCTCGGGGAGGGCGGCCAGCAGGGCGAGCCCGAAGGCGACGCTCATCAGCGCCGGCTCGTGCTGGTAGCCCAGCTTGCAGAGCCGCCACATCGACTTCAGTGCCGGCGGCAGCTCGTCGTCCTCGCCACCCCCGTGGCCGAGGTCACGCATCGAGCGCCACCTCCTCGCCCTCGCGCCCGTCTGGTCGGGCTCGTCGGCGGCCGATCCGGGCCAGTCGACGATCACACATCGAGGGCCACCTCCTCGCCCTCGGCGGGAGCGTCGCCCTCGGCGGTGAGGCCGTCGGCGAAGCGCTGCGCCTGGAGGTCGAACATGGTGCGGTAGCGCCCGCCCTGGGCCATCAGCTCGTCGTGGGTGCCGAGCTCGACGACGTGGCCCTGCTCGAGCACGCAGATCCGGTCGGCGTGACGCACGGTGGAGAACCGGTGCGAGATGAGGATGGTCGTGCACTCGCGCGTGGCGGTGAGGATGCGATCGAAGATCTCGGCCTCGCCGCGGACGTCGAGCTGCGCCGTGGGCTCGTCGAGCAGGACGACCCCGGCGCCGAGGGAGACCGCCGCGAGTGCCCGCGCCAGCGCCACCCGTTGCCACTGCCCGCCGGACAGGTCGGTGCCCCCCGGATAGCCCTTGGCCAGGATGGTGTCGAGGTCGGCCAGGCCGTCGGCGCCGGCGTCGCTGAGGGCGGCGAGCACCACCTCGTCGATGACCTCGGCCGTCGCTCCGCCCGGAACCACGTTGTCCCGCAGGGGCAGCTCGAACTTGATGAAGTCCTGGAACACGGCCGTCACCTGGCGGCGCCACGACGCGAGGTCGAGGTCGCGCACGTCCACGCCGTCCACCTCGAGTGCACCCTGCTGCGGGTCGTAGAGGCGGCAGAGCAGCTTCGCCAGCGTGGTCTTGCCGGCGCCGTTCTGGCCCACGATGGCGAGCGACGTGCCGGCGGGGATGGTGAGGTCGAAGCCGTCGAGGACGGGCAGGCCGTCGCCGCTCGGGTAGGCGAAGGTGACGTCCCGGAAGCGCAGCTCGCGGGCGGGCAGGCCGCCGGCGGGGCGGTCGCCCGACACCAGCGACCCGGCCGGCGCCATCGCCGCCCGCAGGCGCAGCACCGCCGCGACCGGTGCGGCGGACCCGTCGAGGGCCCAGTTGAGCCCCCCGAAGGCGATCAGCGACGCCCCCAGGGCGGCCGAGCCGTAGGTGACGAGGCGGCCGAGCCCGAGGTCGCCGCTGATGGTGGCTTCCGCGAGCGCCCAGAACACGACCAGGTTGGCGGCGAGCACCACCACCAGGCTGGAGAGCACCGAGCGCTCACGCAGCTTCGTGGCCTCGTACTGGAGCTCGTGGAGTCGGGTCCGGCGGGCGATGAAGCGGTCGATGGTCCAGTCCGCCAGACCGAACATGCGCAGCTCCTTGGCCGCGGGCGGATCGACCGCGAGGCGGTAGGCGTAGTCGGCGTCACGCTGCGCGGCCCGCACCTCGTCGGTGTTGCGGTCCTTCCAGACCCCGCTCTCCCGGAGCAGCCAGTGCGTCGCCAGCCAACCGCCGGCCAGCACCAGCGGCGCCCACCAGGCGAACCCGAAGAGCAGCGCCGCGGAGACCAGACCGGCCAGCATCTGCGCCAGCCCCTGGGCGATGAAGTCCATCGACACCGAGAGCGGCGGGCCGGTCATGCCCAGGTCGAAGTCGCGGGCCACCTGGAGGTCGTTGGCCAGCTCCGTGTCCTCGAGGTGGGCGAGGCCGGGCGGCGCCAGGCACGCCTCGGTCAGCTCGTCGTAGAGCCAGGCGGCGGTGCGGTCACCGAGGTTGGCGCTGATGGCCGCGTGGATGGGGAACACCACCTGCAACAGCAGGAAGACCACCCCCATGAAGGTGAGGGGCAGCGCCAGGGAGGAGCCGTCCTGCACCGCAGCGGTGACGACGCCCATCGCGACCGCGAACGCGGCCGGCAGCACGCCCCGCAGGCCGAGCGCGGCCCACCAGCCCGCGGCGAGCTTGGCGTCGGCCTTGGGGAGCACGCCGAAGAAGGTCCACTCCTGCCGCCGCCGCAGTCGTGTGAGGGGTGACGTCACCCCCGCAGTCTGTCCGCTAGAGGAAGGAGTCGTCGGCGGTGGGGAGGCCCCATGCGGGGAAGGCACCGAGGGCCACGGTCTGGCAGTTGCCGATGCCCACGCCGCCGCCGACCGGGTCGGTCACCTTCACCACGCAGTCGCGGATCTGGTGCACCCGCTCGGCGGCCTCGCGGGTCGTGCAGTCGGGCACCAGCTCGCCGTCGACGTTCAGCTCGCCCCGGAAGCTGCCGTGGTGCCATCCGTCGAAGCCGTGGTAGAGCCCCGTCCCGAGGTGGAACCCCGTGTCGCTGACCACCTCGACGTCGACCGGCCGCGCCGTGCCGTCGGTCATCGTGAAGCCGAACCGACCGCCCCGAAAGCGCCGGTTCACCGGATCGAAGCGGATCTCGGGCGTGTGCGTGGCGAACAGCTCCTTGCGGCCGTCAGGGTGCTCGATGCCGCCCTGGAAGCGCTCGTCGCGGTAGAGGTCGGGGATCTCGATGCGGCGCAGGTAGTGGTGGAGCGCGTACTGCGAGCCGTCGTCGCGGGTGAGCAGCACGGGGTTCCAGATGGCCAGCACCGCCAGCTCCGGCGGACGGTCGGGGTGCTCGACGTCGCCGAGCGGAAGGCCCACGTCGGGCCGGACCCCCCACGAGTGGTCCCTGGTCGAGACCCAGCCGTCGGGCGTGATCGCCGTCCGCTCGCCGTCGACCTCGACCCACCCACTCCCGACTCCCGTCTGGTGGTAGCGGATCTGGTGGGCCTGGTGGCGGTAGCCGTTGGGCACCCGCCAGTCCTCGCGCTCTTCCAGGAAGCACGGCACCACGCCTTCGAAGGTGAGGTCGAAGGCGATGGGCTGGACGTCGGTGGGCTCGAGGCGCACCCGCACCCTGCGCAGCGGCTCGAGCACCTCGTAGTGCAGGGGGCCGATGCGGGTGGTCGACGGGTCGGGCGAGAGCCGCCGGCTGGCACGCACGGTGCGCTGCTGCACGCCCATCGAGATGCCGCCGTAGCCGTCCATCACGTCGCGGTTCGTGTACTTGCCGAAGCCGAAGGCGACCTGGAGCGAGCCGTCGCGGGCACAGGCCATGCCGCACACCTTCTCGGTCCAGCCGGGGTCGGTCTGCGCGACCGTGGCGAAGGTGTCGACGATCTGATGGTCGAAGCGCTCGTCCGCGGGCAGCAGTGGCCCGATGCTCCCGCTCATCATGTCCCCCTCGTCGCGTGTCGGCGCCCTACCGGCCGCCCCGGCACGGTAGCGCCACCCTCTGGGTAGGTTCGCCGCCATGTCCGACTACGTGATCCCCGACCCCGAGCCCAAAGAGATCGACGAGAAGCTGGCGATGGAGCTCCGCATCCTCTCGTCCAACGCGGTGCTGAAGGGCAGCCCGTCCGGCGAGGAGAAGTGCGACAACTGCCTCTACTACCTGGAGAACACCGCCGACATCTCGTACTGCTGGCACCCGAAGCTGCGCATCCTGGTCGGCGCCGAGTGGTGGTGCCAATGGTGGGAGGCGATCCCGGAGGGGTGAGCCCGGGGCGCGGGACGCGACCGGTCGCGCGACCCGAAATCGCTGTGGTCCGCGGCCTGCGGCGCCGGTAGCCTCCACGAGCGGCCCATGGCGGCGCCCCGATCGGGGCAGGGGCGCGAGACGCCACCGATGAATTCCAGAGCGGTCGCCGGTCGAACCCGTGTGACCGCAGACGAAGGAGCCCCGCAGGTGACCGACACCCCCTCCACCCTCGACGCCGGGTCGGCCAGCCGGAACGGCGGCGCCAACGGCAGCGGCGGCGGCGACGACGACGCCCCGGACCTCGGGTGGTTCGCCCGCATCGGCCCGTTCTGCCACGACCGGCGCCGGTGGGTGCTCGCGGCCTGGGTGCTGTTGTTGGTCCTGGCCAACGTCGGCGCCGGCGCCATGGGCAACGCCTTCCGGGATGAGTTCAACCTCCCCGACGTCGAGTCCAAGCGAGGCCTCGACACCCTCGACGAGCAGTTCGGCGGCCAGGGCGCCGGCATCACCGGCACCATCGTGTTCGAGGTCGACTCCGAGCAGGGCGTGACCGACCCCGAGGTCGAGGCGGCCATGCAGGAGCTGTTCGACGAGGTGGCCACGTACGAGGACGTCGTCCGCGTGCAGAGCCCGTACGCCGAGGGAGGCGAGCTGCAGATCTCGTCCCAGGGCGAGCGGGCCGGCCAGATCGCCTACGCCAACATCGAGCTGCCCGACGACGTCGAGTGGGAGCGCGGGCAGGAGATCCGTGAGGACATCCTCGAGGCCGCGCCCGAGATCGAGGGGCTCAACATCGAGCTCGGCGGCTTCATCTTCGCCGAGTTCGAGGAGCCGTCGTCCGAGATCATCGGCGTCGGCTTCGCCATCATCATCCTGATCCTGGCCTTCGGGTCGGTGCTCGCCATGGGCCTGCCTCTCGGCGTGGCGCTGTTCGGCATCGGTATCGGGTCCGCCCTCATCACCATCCTCAGCAACGTGCTGACCATCCCGGACTTCGCCACGTTCCTCGGGATCATGATCGGCCTCGGCGTCGGCATCGACTACGCGCTGTTGATCGTCACCCGGTACCGCGAGCAGCTGCACGCCGGCCACACCTCGCGCGAGTCGGTCGCCATCGCCATGGACACCGCAGGCCGCTCCGTCGTGTTCGCCGGCCTGACCGTGGTCATCTCGCTGCTGGGCATGCTCTTGATGGGCGTCAGCTTCGTCCAGGGCCTCGCCGTGGGCGCCTCGTCGGTCGTCGCCGTCACCGTCCTGGCCTCCCTGACCTTGCTGCCGGCACTGCTCGGCTTCGCCGGCGAGAAGGTCGAGCGCACCCGGTGGCGCGGCCTCATCGCCGCCGGGTTCGTGGCGATCGGGCTCATGGCCACCGGCCTCAACCTCGGACCGGTGGCCCTCGCGGCGTTCTTCCTGGCCGTCGTCACGCTGCTCGTCAGCATCCTGGGCCGCTGGGTCGGGTTCATCGCTCCGCTCCGGGCCGACGTGCCCCGCCGGGCGGTCAAGCCCCGCCACGAGACCACGGCCTACCGCTGGAGCCGGGTCATCCAGCACCACCCGTGGATCAGCGCCATCGCCGGATCGCTGGCCCTGATCATCCTGGCGCTGCCCGTGCTCGGGTTGCGCCTCGGCTTCTCGGACGAGAGCAACTTCGCTCAGGAGACGACCACCAAGCAGGCGTACGACCTGCTCGTCGTCGGGTTCGGCGAGGGCTTCAACGGGCCGATGGTCCTGGTGGCCGAGCTACCCGACGGCACCACGGTGGACGACGTCGCGGCCGTCCAGGAGGCGGTCGCCGCCGATCCGGACGTGGCCTTCGCCTCTCCGGCGGTCCCCAACGATCCCGAGAACCCCACCGCGGTGGTGTGGAACGTGGTGCCGACCACCGGTCCCCAGGCCGAGGCCACCACCGAGCTCGTCAACCGGCTGCGCGACGACATCCTGCCCCCGGTCGAGGAGGCCACCGGCATCGACGTGAACGTGTCGGGTGCGGTCGCGGTCAACATCGACTTCTCGGACTACCTCACCTCCCGGCTGCCCTACTTCTTCGGGGCCGTGCTGCTGTTGTCGTTCCTGCTGCTGATGGTCGTGTTCCGGTCGCTGCTGGTCCCGTTCAAGGCCGTGATCATGAACCTGCTGTCCATCGGCGCGGCCTACGGCATCATCGTGGCGCTGTTCCAATGGGGCTGGCTGAGCGACATCACCGGGGTCCAGCCGGCGCCGATCGAGCCGTGGATGCCGATGATGCTCTTCGCCATCGTGTTCGGCCTGTCGATGGACTACGAGGTCTTCCTGCTCTCCCGCATCCGTGAGGAGTGGCACCGCACCGGTGACAGTCGGGGCTCGGTGGCCGACGGCCTGGCCGCGACAGCCAAGGTCATCACCGCCGCCGCCGCGATCATGGTGTTCGTCTTCGGCAGCTTCATCCTCGAGCAGGACCGCACGGTCAAGCTCATGGGTGTCGGCCTCGCCACCGCGATCCTGCTGGACGCCACCATCGTCCGCATGCTCCTCGTGCCCGCCACCATGGAGCTGCTCGGCGACAAGAACTGGTGGCTCCCCCGGTGGCTCGACCGGATCTTGCCCAACATCGACGTCGAAGGCCACCTCCAGGACGCGTCGGACGACCTGCCGGCCGACGGGTCCGTCGAGGTCCCCGGCGACGAGCGCGAGCCCGTCGGCGCCGACCGCTGAGATCGGCGGCGCCGGTCGGTTCTTCCGGCCGGCGCCGTCGCTCACCCTTCGCCGAGGGACGAGGGGCGAGGGAATCCGGGAGCGCTGCGTCGCCCTGCTCCCTAGGGTCTGGGCATGGCCCTCCCGACCCAGACCTCGGCCACGACGGTGCGCACGGCGTGCCCGCTCGACTGCCCCGACGGGTGCTCACTCGACGTCACCGTCGAGGCGGACCGCATCACCGCCATCGACGCGGTTCCCGTCGGTGAGGCGGCCAACGCCCTGACCGACGGCTGGATCTGCCGCAAGGTCCGGCGCATGACCCAGCGGGTCCACGGGCCGCAGCGACTCACCACGCCGCTCGCCCGCACCGGCCCCAAGGGCGCCGGCGAGTTCGCCCCGATCTCCTGGGACGACGCCCTGGACCGCATCGCGACGGCCATCGCGACGGCCATCGCCGAGGACGGCCCCGCATCAGTGGTGCCCTACCTCTACAACTCCTCGGCGGCCGTGTTGGCGTCGGCCGGGTTGACCCCGCTGCTCTTCGAGGCCCTCGGTACGGCCGAGGTGGACGAGACGATCTGCGCGGCCACCGCCTCCGAGGCCTGGCGCCTCGTGCTCGGCTCGATGCCCAGCGGCGACCCCCTCGACGTGGCCCACAGCGACCTCGTGGTCATCTGGGGCGCCAACCCCACGGTGTCGAACTCGCACCTCGCCACCCTCCTCGAGCAGCGCCGGCGCGCCGGCGCCCGGATCGTCGTGGTCGACCCGCGGCGCACCCCGCTGGCGGGCAAGGCCCATCGTCACCTCGCCCTCCTCCCGGGTACCGACGTGGTCCTCGCGCTCGCCCTCTCGGCCGAGCTCGAGCGCCTCGGCGGCGTCGACACTGCCTTCGTGGCCGCCCACGTCGAGGGGGCCGACGAGTACCTCGCCGCCTGCCGAGCCTGGTCGGTCGACCGTGCCGCCGAGGTGTGCGGCATCCCCGCGGCCGACATCACCGGACTCGCCCGCGACATCGCCCAGGCCGAGCGCCCGCTGCTGCGGGTGGGCTGGGGGATGGAGCGCAACCGCAACGGCGGCAGCGCCCACCGGGCGGCGCTGTCGCTGTGGGCCCTCGCCGGGGCCTTCGGCCGACCCGGCACCGGCGTGGTGGGCTCGACGAGCCCGAAGGAGAGCGCCACCGGCGGGGTCCGCGACGCGGTGCTCGGCAAGGGCTTCGCCGGTCCCGATCGCCGGGTCGTCAACATGAACCGACTCGGCGCCGTCCTCGCGGGCGAGGGTGGGCCCGTTCGGGTGCTCTTCGTCCAGGGGTCGAACCCCGCCGCCACCTGCCCCAACCAGGAGTCGGTGCTCGACGGCCTGGCCCGCGACGACCTGTTCACCGTGGTCCACGACCAGGTCCTCACCGACACCGCCCGGTTCGCCGACGTGGTGTTGCCGGCCACCACCCACTTCGAGGCCGACGACCTCGTGGCGGGCTACGGCAACTACGTCGTCCAGGACGCCCCCGCGGTCATCCCCCCGGTGGGCGAGAGCCGCACGAACAACGAGCTCGCCCACGGCCTCGCCGTGCGTCTGGGGCTGGAGGACGACGCCTTCGACCCCGCCCCGGCGCGCCTCCGGGACGTCCTCCTGTCCGGACTGCCCCTGCCGCTGCGCCTCCAGGCCGAGGGGTTCGTCCAGTTCGCCGACGTGTGGCCGGCGCACGCCGACGGCGGCGCGCCCACCGCCCGCCTCGTGGCCACCGACGCCGAGGTGGCCGCCGGCGCCGACCGGCTGCCGACCTACCGGGACAACGACGCCGTCGGCGGGCCGCTCACCCTGCTCACGCCGGCCACCAACCGCACCATCACCTCGATGTTCGCCGAGTACGACCCGCCCGATCCGGCGGTGCGCATCCACCCCGACGATGCCGCCGCCCGAGGGCTCGCCGCCGGCGACGCCGTCGTGGTCACGAACGGCCGCCACGAGGTCCACGTGCCGCTCGCCATCGGGAGCGACGTCCGCCCCGGCGTGGCGGTGATGCCCAAGGGCCTGTGGTGCACGGCGACCCCCGAGGGCTGGACGGCCAACGTCTTCGCGCCCGACTCGTTGTCCGACCTCGCCGGCGGCGCCCGCTTCAACGACGCTCGCGTCGAGGTGCGACGCGCCTGACCGGGACAGGGGCGGTGGCCGTCACGGCTCCCCCGTACGGGAGGATGTGACCGTGAACGATCCGTCCTCCGACGCCACCAGCCACGATCTCCCGGCTCGGGCCCGCTCCCTCGCCCTGGAGCTGCACGCCGGCCAGGTGCGCAAGGGCACCGGCACCTCCTATGTGGAGGGTCACCTCGACCCCGTGGCCCACCTGGTGCGCGCCGCGGGCGGCACCGACGCCCAGGTCGCCGCCGCGTACCTGCACGACGCCGCCGAGGACGCCGGGGGCCGGGCGACGCTCGATCGGATCGCCGTCGAGGTCGACCCCCACGTGGCCGAACTGGTCGCCGCCTTGTCCGACAGCCTCGTGGACACCACCGACGACATCACGAAGGTGCCGTGGCTGGACCGCAAGCCCGCCTATGTCGCCAAGCTGGCCGACGAGCCGGACGAGGTGCTCGAGGTCTCCGTGGCCGACAAGCTCCACAACGCCCGGTCGTTCCTGGCCGACTACCGCGACGCCGGCCCCGAGACCTGGGCCAAGTTCAACGAGCAGCGGGCCGAGTACCAGCTCTGGTACTACGAGGCGCTGGCCCAGCTGTTCCGCCGGCGCCTGCCCGACCACCCGCTCACCGTGGCCCTGACCGCCTGCCTGACCGACGTGCGCGACCGGGTGCGGGCCGACGTCCCCGACATCGACGCCCGGATCGAGGCCGCGTTCGCCGACATGGCGGGCCGAGGCTGAGCCCGGCCACCAGCTGGGGGCTCAGGGAACGGTGACGACGACCTTGCCCTCGGCGCGCCGCTCGGCCAGCTCGGTGATGGCGTCGGCGGCGCGCTCGAGGGGGAACCTCGCGGAGATGTGCGGCTTGATCTTCCCCTCGTCGTAGAGGGCGAAGAGCTCGGCCAGGTTGGCGGCGTTGGCCTCGGGCTGGCTCATCACGAACGCACCCCAGAACACGCCGACGATCTGGCACGACTTCAGGAGGGTGAGGTTGAGGGGGAGCGCCGGGATGCCGGCGGGGAAGCCGACCACGAGGAAGCGGCCCTCCCAGTTGAGGGCGCGCACCGCGGGCTCGGCGTAGTCGCCGCCCACCGCGTCGTAGACGATGTCGACGCCCCCACCGCCGGCGGCCTTGATCTCGTCGGCCAGCGCCTTCTGCTGCGCCCGCTCGAGCGGCTGGCGTGGATAGACGATGCCGGCGTCGGCACCGTTGGCCAGGCACAGGTCCACCTTCTCCTGCGAGCTGCACCCGGCGATCACCCGGAGCCCCATCGCTTTGCCGAGCTGCACCGCGGCGAGACCGACGCCGCCGGCGGCACCGAGCACGAACAGGGACTCGCCCGGTCGGGCGTGGGCGCGGTCCTTGAGTGCGTAGTGGCTCGTTCCGTAGGCCATGACGAACGCGGCGGCGTCGTCCGCGGGCATCGAGTCCGGGATGGGGATGCAGGCGTCGGCCTTCACCGCGAGCTGCTCGACCATGCCGCCGAAGCCGGGGACCGCGAGGACACGGTCGCCCACCGCGGGGGTGGTCACGCCGTCGCCGACCGACGACACCGTCCCGGCCACCTCCGCGCCCGGTGCGAAGGGCCGGCGCGGCTTGAACTGGTAGAGGTCCTCGATGATCAACACGTCGGGGTAGTTGACCGCGACCGCCTCGACGTCCACCACCACCTCGCCCGGGCCGGCCTCGGGGGAGGGGACGTCGGTGAGGGCGAGGGTGTCGGGCCCTCCGGTTTCGATGGACAGCACGGCGCGCATGGCCCGATCCTACGGAGCCGCCCGCAGGCGGGCGCTCAGGTCAGGCCGAGCTGCGCGGCGCACTGGGGCCAGGCGACCCAGCCCTGGTCGGCCTGCAACATGCTGGCCCGCATGATCTGCTCGTTCTGGGTGGCGTCCGCCGGGTTCCCGGTGCCCCCCTCCATCTGCCAGGAGTCGAGGGTGAACTGGAGCCCCCCGTAGAAGCCGTTCCCCGTATCGGCCGACCAGTCGCCACTCGACTCGCACATCGCGATCGAGTTGAACGATTCCACCCGCTGCGGCGACATCGACGCCACGTAGCTGTCCGCCTCGGCGTTGGCGACGGTCGTCGACGTGGTGGCGCCCGGCGCCGCGCTCGTGGAGGGGGCCGCCGCCGGACCCGCCGCCGCTGCGCCCTCGGCCGCCGCGTCCTGCGACCCGCTGCCGTCGTCGTCGTCGAGCACGAGGTAGCCGATGACGCCGGCGACGAGCACGAACAGGACCACGATCGCGATGGCGACCTCGCGGCGACGCAGGAGGCTCATCCCCCACCACGCGTCGGGGAGGAAGGGCGCGGTGCCCTCGGGGTGGTGGTGCTCGCCGGGCGCGTCGGACGCGCCGTGCCCGTCGTCCATCCCCCGATCTTGGCCGAGACCGTGCCGGATCGGGAAGCCGGGCCCCGTCGCCGGTAGGTTCGGCCGGCGATGGCCATCGCTCCCGACGCCCCTGGACCCGACGTGCTGGCCTTCCTGGCCGAACGCCACCTGGCCACCCTCACCACCTTGCGCCCCGACGGTTCGCCCCACGTCGTACCCGTCGGCTTCACCTACGACGCCGACGCCCACCTCGTGCGCATCATCACCGCCCGCTCGTCGCGCAAGGCCAGGAACATCAGCGGCGAGCCGCGGGTGGCGGTCACCCAGATCGACGGCGGTCGCTGGCTCAGCCTGGAAGGCACGGCGGTCGTCACCGATGAGGAGGCGCGGGTGGCAGAGGCCGAGCGCCGCTACGGCGAGCGCTACCAGGCCCCGCGCCCCCGCAACGACCGGGTGGCCATCGAGGTCCAGGTCACCCGCATCCTCGGCCGCGCCTGACCCTTCCGGACCGCACCGCGCTCAGGAGGGTGCCGACGACCGGGGCGGACGGGGGACGAGGACCGAGGTGCGGCGCCGGTAGGCCTCCCAGGCCGGCCGGCGCTCGGCGCTGCGCTTCTCGAGCATGGGGATGGACGCCGCCGCGAACATGATCGTGATCGACACCGCCCCGAGCACGGTCCACCAGTAGCCGGGGGCGGCGGCCAGGCCGAACAGGAACAGCGACCACCAGAAGCAGAGCTCGCCGAAGTAGTTGGGGTGCCGGGACCAGGACCAGAGGCCGACGTCGCAGATGTCGCCCGGGGACTTCGTTCGGTTGAAGCGTCGCAACTGCTCGTCGCCGAGCGACCGGGTGCCGACGGCCAGCGCCGGCACGAGCGGCAGGCAGCCGACGTACACCTCGATCGTGGGCACGAGGTGCAAACCGAAGAAGCTCTGCACCCAGTACGGGTGGCCGTTGGTGCGCATGGCGGTGTAGCGCCAGTCCTCGTGGTCGAGGCCCGGCCAGCCGCGGGCCCAGTTCGAGGTCAGGCGGATGGCCCACGCGAACACGACCAGCAGCACGAGCGCCTGGCGAACCACGGGCACGTCCGGCTCGGCGACGACCACCAGGTAGACGGCCACGACGGGCGGGGCGAGGCTCCAGTAGGCGTCGAACATGGACGTGTTGTTCACGGCGCGGCTGAACACGAAGATCACCACGGTCCCGGCGAACATCCCGGCGGCGACGGCCAGGTAGGGCGAGCCGTCGTCGACCGCCCCGGACACCACGCCGGCGACGAGGGCGAGCAGGTAGGCGATCGCCACGACGCCGAACGACGCCCGGCGGGACAACGCCCGCTTCGGCCCGACGTACACACCCGCCCCGCTCGATCCCGTGTCGCCCATCACCCCTGTCTACCCTGACCGCAGCCGACGAGCAGGAGCACAGGGGTGACCGACATCGCCACGGGGGGCCCGGGGGGCGCCGCCGAGACCCACCACACGTTCTGTCGAATCTGCGAGTCCCTCTGCGGGCTCGAGGTCACCGTCGAGGACGGGGCCATCACGAAGATCCGCCCGGACGACGAGCACGTGGCCACCGGGGGGTTCGCGTGCATCAAGGGCATCCGCCAGCACGAGATGTACACGTCACCCGACCGGCTCACCCACCCCATGGAGCGCACCGGCGACAGGTGGCAGCAGGTGGGCTGGGACCACGCCAACGCCGAGATCGGCCGGCGGGTGCGGGCCATCGTCGACGAGCACGGCCCCGATTCGGTGGCCATGTACGTCGGCACCGCCGCCGGCTTTGGGGTGCTCCACCCGGTGTTCGCCCAAGGGTTCATGGACGGCCTGGGGTCGACCTCGATGTACGCCAGCGCCACCCAGGACTGCGCCAACAAGTTCGCCGCGGCCCGCGAGGTGTACGGCTACCCGTTCACCCAGCCCTTCCCCGACGTCGACCGCACCGAGTGCCTGATCATCGTCGGGGCCAACCCGGTGGTGTCGAAATGGAGCTTCCTCCAGGTGCCCGACCCCACCAAGCGCCTCCGCGAGATCGAGGCCCGCGGCGGCCGGGTGATCGTGGTCGACCCCCGGCGCACCGAGACGGCGCGGGTGGCGACCGACCACGTCTTCATCCGGCCCGACACCGACGTGTTCTTCTACCTCTCGTTCCTCCACGAGCTGCTGGCCGCCGGGGGCGTGGACGCCGAGCGGGTGGCCGCCCACACCACGGGCTTCGACGAGGTGGAGCAGCTGGTGGCGCCCTGGTCGCCCGAACGCACCGAGGAGGTCACGGGGATCACACCCGAAGTGCTGCGTGACCTCGTGGCCGCCTACCGCGGGGCCGACGGCGCCGCGCTCTACAGCTCGACCGGCGTGAACATGGGCACCAACGGCGTGCTGGCCTTCTGGCTCCAGGAGGTCATCAACGCGGTCTCGGGCAACCTCGACCGCCCCGGCGGCACGCTGGTGGGCAAGGGGGTCATGGACTTCGCCAAGTTCGGTCTCCGCACCGGCACCCTCATGAAGGACGACACGTCGCGCATCGGAGGCTTCCGCAAGGTCAACGACGCCTACCCGGGCGGGATCCTCGCCGACGAGATCCTCACCCCCGGCGACCGCCAGGTCCGGGCCCTGTTCGTGACCGGTGGGAACCCGTTGATCACCATGGCCAACGCCGGCCGGCTGCGCGAGGCCTTCGAGTCCCTCGACCTGCTGGTGACCGTCGACATCTACCGCAACGAGACGGGCTCGCTGGCCCACTTCACCCTGCCCGCCACCGACCCGATGCAGCGGCCGGACCTGCCTTTCATCTTCCCCCTGATGCTCGGCCTTCAGTCCCGGCCCTACCTCCAGGCCACCGAGGCCCTCGTGGACACGGTGGGCGAGCAGCGCGACGAGGCCACCATCTACCTCGACCTGGCGAAGGCGTGCGGGGTCGGGCTCTTCGGGTCGAAGGTGGCCCAGCGGGCGCTGGAGCGGGCCACCGACCGGCACACCCGCAAGCGCCGCAAGGTCGACCCGACCGCCGGACGCCGGGTGCCCCAGGAGGCCCTGCTGACCTGGCTGCTCCGCCTCACGCGGCAGCCGAGCTTCGCCAAGCTCCTCGCCCATCCCCACGGCCTCGCCCGCGCCGGCCACGAGGCCGGGACCTTCCTCGGCGACGGCGGGCGCATCGTCACCGGGGACAAGCGGGTGCACCTCGCGCCCGAGCGCCTGGTCGAGCGGGCCGACCGGCTCGAGGCGGACTTCGCCGCCGAGCAGGTACGCGCCGCCGACGGAACGCTCAAGCTCATCACCAAGCGACGCACCAAGACCCACAACTCGTGGACCCACAACCACCCCGGCATGGTCAGCGGCCCCGACGGCGACACGAACCACCTGTACGTCCACCCCGACGACGCGGCCCGCCTCGACCTCGACGAGGGCGCGGTCGCCGACGTCACCTCGGCGACGGGGACCGTGCGGGTCCCGGTGCGCCTCCTGGAGGACCTGCTCCCCGGGACGGTGGCGCTCCCCCATGGCTGGGGACACCAACACGCCACCGGCCTGTCGGTGGCCTCGCAGACCCGCGGCGTGAACGTGAACCTGCTGGCCGCCGACGGGGTCGACGGCGTCGACCCGGCGTCGGGCATGGCCCACCTCACCGGCATCCCGGTCACGGTGGCGCCGGCCGCAGGGCCGCGCGACACCACCGACTGGTCCGGACTACCGGCGGCCGAACGTCAGGGATCGGTCACGTCGGTCTCGATCGGCACCTGACCGTTCGACGACGCCCGCTCGGGTTCACCCGTCCGCCAGCACCTCACGGAGCTTCAGTCGGCGCCCGGTCCGCACCACCGCCCGACCGAACACCACCGATCCGAAGCGCACGACGGCCACCACCGACGCCGCCAGCAGGAGAAGCGAGACGGCGATCTCGACCGGGCTCGAGACCCCCGTGGCGATCCGGGCCGGCTCCATCACCGGCGAGGTCAGCGGGACGTAGGCCAGCACCGTGCCGAGCGGCGTGTCGACACCGCTCTGCGCCGCGATGAAGGTCCCGATCAACGCCGCCATCAACGGGCTGAGGACCGACCCCGCCTCCTCTGGCCGCTCGACGAGCGCGGCCAGCGAGCCGGCCAGCGACAGGTAGAGGATCGAACCGAGCCCGAACCACGCCGCGCCCGCCAGGAGCGCGCCGCCGAGGCCGTCAGGGACGTCGCCGCCGGTGACCTGCTTCACGGTGATCGGGATGGATCCGATGACGAGCCCGATGGCGCCGGTCGCGGCCACCCCGAGCACCTTGCCGTAGAGCAGGGCCCCGGGCCGGACGATGGCCAGGAGGACCTCGCTGATACGGCTCGCCTTCTCGATCGCCACCCCGTTGGCCACCTGCATCATCAACGAGAACAACAACAGGTAGAGGACGAGCGAGATGGCGAACGAGGCGACCCGCCGTGCGTCGGACCCCTGGTCGACGTCGTCGACGCGCACCTCCGGGGCACGCAGCACGTCGGCCACCTCCGGGTCGGACAGGCCGGCCTCACCCAGCCGGTTCGCCAGCGCCGCGCCGGCTAGGGCCTGGCGGGCCGCGCCGACCAGTGCGTCGTTCTCCCCGGACCGGACGATGATCGAGGGCGTCTCCCCGCCACTGGCGGGGACCACCGCGACGTCGGCGCCCTCGGCTTCCACGCGATCACGAGCGGCGCCCACGGTGCGTACGTGGCTCACGTCGATGTCCGCGTCGAGGTCACCCTGGAGACGTTCCAGGGCCCCTTCCACGCCGGGCGACGGGCCCACCAGCACCACGTCGTAGGTGGTCCGGTCGTCACCGGCGAGGACCGCGGGCAGGACCATCACCGCCAAGGAGCCGAAGAAGAAGACACCGATCACGACCCAGGTGCCCTTGCGGCGCAGGGCTTCACGAACCTCACGGCCGGCGACCAGGAGGGTCGCCCGGGGCCGGCTCATCGTGCCGCCACGGGCTGTCGCCGGGGCCCCTCACCGCCCGCCCGCCCCCACCCGTCGTCGCCGCCGGCATCGGGTGCGTCGTCGTCGAGTGCACCGTCGCCCGCCGCGTCGAGGAAGAGCTCGGACAGGGTCGGGGACTCGACGCCGAAATCGCTCACCGTCGCCTTGTGGCGGATCAGGTCGAGCACCTCGACGGCCGAGCTGCCGGGCGCCAGCCGCAGCCGTGAGCCGGATGCATCGGTGGTCTCGACCGTGGCACCCGTGCCGGCGGCCCATGATGGCTCGACGGCGACGTCCACTCGCAGGAACCGGTCCGGGCTCTCTGCCTTCAGGTCCGTGACGCGTCCGTGGAGCACGGTGCGGCCGTGGTGGATCATGGTGATCACGTCGCACAGCCCCTCGACCAGATCGAGCTGGTGGCTGGAGAAGAGGAGGTGCCGTCCGGCGCGCACGTGGTCGAGGATCACGTCGGAGAGGAAGTCGACGGCGCCCGGGTCGAGGCCGGCGAAGGGCTCGTCCAACACCAGCACCTCGGGCTCGTGGACCATCGCGGCCGCGAGCTGGACCCGCTGCGCCATGCCGCCGGACAGGTCCTGGACGGTGTCGAGACCCCGGTCGCCGAGCCCGAGCCGCTCGAGGAGGGCTGCTGCCCGGGACCGGCCCGAGGCGCGCGACAGCCCGTGGAGGCGGGCGATCCACGTCAGGAGGTCCAGCACGCGCATGTCGCGATAGATCCCGCGCTCCTGGGGCATGTAGCCCCAACGCTGCCGATCCACCGCGGTGGCGGGCCGACCCCGCCACGTCACCGCCCCCTCGTCGGGGGGCAGGACGCCGAACAGCACCCGCATGAGCGTGGTCTTGCCGGCACCGTTGGGTCCGAGCAGGCCGATCACCTGGCCGGCGGGCACCTCGAGGTCGACCCCGTCCAGTACGACCCGGTCCCCGAAGCGCTGGCGCACCCCATGGAGGGCGAGAAGGTCGGCGGAGGGGTCCGGACGCGACACGCGCGGCCCCTACCCGTCCTCCTCCCCCGATAGCCGCGTGGCCCGGGCGCCCTCAGGCCACGTGGTTCGGGTTGCGGCAGATCTTGGCGGGCTCGGGGGTGAAGTCCGGGAGGGTGATGGGGTCGCGCTTGATGGAGAAGTCGAGCGCGTCGGCGAGGTTCTTGGCCTTGCGATCGCGCACCGTCATGGGCTCGAGGTCCCAGCGCCACTCGATCATCTTCAGCACCGAGCTGTGCTCGTAGGGGCCGGTCTGGTCGAGGCGCTGCTTGGCGAAGGGGCCCATCACGACCGCAGGCACGCGGAAGCCGAGGCGCTTGAGGTCGGGCTTGGGGCCCGTCCCCGGGAGCACCGTGTGGTCCTCGACCCGGGGCGGCGGGACGTGGTCGTAGAAGCCGCCGCTCTCGTCGAAGTTGAGGACGAACACGAGCTTGTCCCAGTGGGGGCTGTTGGCGAGGGCATCGTGCACCTTGGCCACGAAGGCCTCGGCCACCTGGACGCTGCCGTAGGGGTGGTAGTCGTTGGACGTGCCGTTGAACTCTGCGTGCGCCGTGTAGTCCGGGTCCACGAACACGACGTTGGGCAGCGTCCCCGCCTCGGCATCGTGGAAGAACTTCTCGATGCGGTGCGAGATGTCGTCGTAGCGCTGACTGGCGAACAGACCCGTCATCGGCTCACCGAAGTAGTAGTAGCCCGCGGTCAGCCCGGCGTCCTTGACCCGGTCGAAGATGGCGAGGTCGAGGTTCACCGGCCGGGGCTCTCCCGGGGCGGGGTAGTCGAGGGTCTCGTCCAGGTCGGTGGTGGCGCAGAGCTGGTAGAGCCGGTTGGGCCACGTGGGGCCCAGCATCGACGCGAAGTACTTGTCGAAGGCGGTGTAGCCCTGCATCAGGGCGGCGAGGATGGGCAGGTCCTCGGCCTCGTAGTAGCCGATGGGGAAGAGGTCGCCGTTGGGCTGGGTCTTCAGGAACCCGTCGCAGGCGCCGTCGTTGTAGTGCGACTTCATCGCCTGCCAGATGTGGAAGGGGTCCTGCATGTCGCAGCCCTGCCAGTCGGGGGCGAGTCGGTACGTGTCGTGCGAGTCGCCCTTCTGGTCGACGTAGCTCAGCCCGGCCTGCTTGCCGTCGGCGCCGGGCAGCCACCCCACCATGTGGTCGAACGACCGGTTCTCCATCATCAGCACCACGACGGTGTCGAAGGGGGCATCGCTCGGGTCGGGCAGCGTCGCGGTCGACTGGTCGACGGTGCCGCCTTCGTCGGACGAGCCGCACGCGGAGACGCCGAGCGCCGCCAGCGCGGCCGCGCCGGCACTCCCGGCGAGGAACGTGCGTCGTGAGATGCCCAATGGATTTCGCCTCCTCCCGCCCGAGACCCCCGTCCCGGAACGACTCATCCTACTGACTGGGAGGAAGGCGTCTCGTCACCGGGACGCAGGGTCTCGATCGCGGGAGCCGACGTTCCATCGGAAGGCCAGCAGGCGGCCAGATCCTGAGTCGGCGACGAGGAGTCGTCCTGTCTGATCGACGACGAGCGCCTCGGGACGCTCGAGCTGCGCACGGCCCCAGGACGCCCGCAGGTGGCCACCGGCGTCGTACTGCAGCACGGACCCTTCCGCCCGGTCGGCGACGATCAGCAGGCCCTCGGCGGTGACCGCGACGGCGGCAGGTCGGCGCAGGCCTTCGCTCCATTGCGCCACCGGCTCGCCCTGCGGAGTGAGACGCTGCACCCTCCCGTTGAAGCGATCGGCCACGTACAGGTCGCCGTCGGGCCCGACGGCGATGCCGACCGGATCGGCGAAGCGTCCGGGATCGTCGCCGAACCCGCCCCAGGTCCGCACGGGCTCGCCGTCGGGGTCGAACACCCGCACCTCGCTGTTCAGCGAGTCCAGGACGTACACCTGGTCGCCGTCGACTGCGACGGCCACCGGTCGGGCCATCGGCCCCTCCGGGGTGTCGGCGCCGTCCCACGACGCGAGCAGCTCGCCCTCGCCGGTGAAGCGCTGGATCCGGGCGTTGCCTGTGTCGGCGACGTAGACGGTGCCGTCCGGACCCACGGCCAGACCGCGCGGCTCGTGGAGACGGCCGTCGGTGCTCCCGGCCCCACCCCACGACCGGATGATCGACCCGTCGGCGTCGAGCACGACGATGAGGTCGGCTCCGGGATCGGCGACCAGGACCGTGCCGTCCGGGGCCGATGCGACGGCGGTGGGACGGGCCAGCCCTTCGACCAACTGCCCGGCATCCCCCCAACCGGCGGCTACCTCGGGCCGGGCGCTCGCCGGACCCGTCGGTCCGGGTGTGACGGTCGAGCTCGCGGTCGACGACGTCGCCGCGGTCGTGGCGGTGGTCGTCGTGGTCGACGAGGCCGACGGTGCGGTCCCGTCGGAGGAGGGGTCCTCCACGGGGTCGCGCACCGTCGAGCCCGCGGCCCGGAGCATCGGGTACGCGTCGATGGCCGGACCGCCTCCCGGGTGGACCTCGAAGTGCAGGTGCGGTGGCGTCGTCCGGGCGTTGCCGGTGTGGCCGACGTACCCGATCACGGCGCCGGCATCGACGACCAACCCGTCGGTGACCCCCGGGGCGAACCCGCTGAGGTGGGCGTAGTAGTACTGCGTCCCGCTCTCACCGACGAGCCAGAGCTTGGTCCCACCCAAGGTGTCGTGGCCGACCCGGGCGAGGACCCCGCGCTCGACCGAACGCAGCGGCGTCCCCTCCGCAGCGAACAGGTCCGTGCCCTGGTGGAGCCGCCCCCCTGAGCGGGGTGCGTGCCACGTGTCGCTGAAGTCCGTGGGCCCCCCCACCGGGAAGCGGAACCCCGTCACCGCGACGTCGGCGCCGAGATCGAAGGCGGTGAGCAGTTGCTCGCCATCCGCCACCCGGGATCGCAGGGTCCGGGTGCGGGCCTCGGCCCGATCGAGCGACTCCCACCCGTCGGACCGACGGGCGGCCACCGACCGGAGCTGGGCGTCCACGTCGGCCTGGCGCGCGAGCAGCCGCAGGTAGGTCGAGGTGCCCTGCTCGAGCGCGGTGCCGAGCACGATCACGTCGTCGCTGGTGGCCGCCAGGCTCACGTACGCGTCGACGGCGGCCACGTACGCGGCCGCCGCGAGGCGCTCCGCCTCGTCTCGGTGGTGGTCGACCTTGGCGGCCAGCCGGCGGCGCTCGGCCGCGAGGTGGCGCTCCCGTCGCTCGAGCGCGGCCGCCTGCTGCTCCATCGCCTCCAACTCCCGGGTCGAGGCCGTGAGGTCCACGCTGGCGCGGTCGAGGCGGGCCGCGGCGCCTCCCACGCCGCCGGTCACCACCTGGCTGGCGGCCATCGGGTCCGGTGGCGGCGGCAGCGCGGGGATGTCGACGGGGTCGAGGGGCGGTGGCGACGGGGCATCGCCCCCGGCGGCGGGGTCACTCGGCCGCGTCGTGGACGTCACCGCCGACCACGGTCGGGTCGTCGGCGTGGTCGGCGTCGTGGTGCTCGTGGTGGGCGTCGTCGTGTCCGTGGTGGGCGGGGTCGCCGGGACCACGGCCACACGCACCAGCGAGGGCACCGGAACCTCCGGCGCGCACCGTTGGTCGCCGCCGACCGCGGCGCCGCCGACCACCAGCTCCTCCGGGGCACCGAAGGACACCACGGTGGGGGCCAGCCCTGGGCTCAGGTCCATCGACGCCATCACGGTCGCCCCGACCGAGGTGGACTCCTCGACCAGGCTGAGGTCGACGGTCAGTCGTCCGCCCCCGGTGGACCATGCCGTGCCGTCGACGCCACTCGCCACCACGTCGACTGCGGGCACGGTGGACACCTCCGCAGGAACCGGGAAGGAGACGGCGATCCGGTCACCGAGTCCCAGCTCGTCGGCCGCCGGCGTGCCGAGCGCCCAGGTGACCGTCACCGTGCCGCCGTCGACCACCTCACCCGGCTCGAGCAGAGCCTCCACGGTCATGGGCACCGATCCGGTGTCACAGGCGAACACCAGCGACGCAGACGCGGCGCTGATGGCCACTTCGGGTGTGCCCGTGTCCAGCGCCCGGGCCAGCGGTCCCGCCGGCAGGACGAGTGCGGCCACGAGGACGAGGACCAGGCCACCACCGAGGAGCGCCGCTTGCGGTGAGCGAACGGCTCGGTGATCCCGGCGCATCGCCCCGACCTCCTCTCGCGGAGTCCCAGGTGCCTTGACGACACCTGGATCGTCCTCCCGGTCGCCGTGTGGCGGAAGGGCCGAAGGTCGGTTCGCTGAGCGAGGCCGGCGTTCGGTTCGCTACCAGCTGAGGCCGAGCGTGGCCCGCATCGTGGCCTCGAACACGGCGTCATCGCTGCTGGACCGCACTGCCGCGATCATCTCTGCATCGGGGCCGACCGGGATCCGCAACGGTGGGTCGGCGGCCTCGACGGCATCGGCGATGGCGGTGGCCACCAGCTCGGGTCCGGGGACGTCGCCGCCGCCACCCAGCACCTCGGAGGCGGCATCCCACTGGCGCCGGAGCTCGTCGTAGGGGGCGGTGTCCTCGCCGAAGCGCTGGACGTTGTCGCCGAAGTTCGTGGCGATGTTGCCGGGCTCGACGATGACGACCCGGATCCCGAAGTGCCCGAGCTCGTAGTGCAGGCTCTCGGAGAGGGCCTCGACCGCGAACTTCGAGGCCGAGTAGTAGGCGTTGAGCGGCGCGGCGACCCGGCCGGCCATCGACGAGACGTTCACGATCGTGCCGGCACCTTTCGCCCGCAGATGGGGCGCGACGGCCTGCACCATGCGCGCCACCCCGAAGACGTTGGTCTCGAACATGGCCCGCACCCGTTCGAGGGGCACCCGCTCGACGGGCCCGCCGGCCTCCCAGCCGGCGTTGTTCACCAGGACGTCGAGGTCCCCGGCCGCGGCCACCGCGGCGGCCACCGAGGCGTCGTCGTCGACGTCGAGCGTCAGGGTGGCGGCGACGTCGAGGCCCTCGAGGGCCTCGACGCGGCGAGCGGTCGCCACCACCTCGTGACCCCGGGTGGTGAGCTCCACGGCGGTCGCCCGCCCGATACCCGTCGAACACCCCGTGATCAGCACCCGTGCCATGTCGCCACCCATCGTCGCTCGTCGTCCGTCGACGTCATCCAACCACGCGACCACTTCTCGTCGTGGCCGTTCCGCGTTCGGCTGCGACCGTGACGGCGAGCGACTCCGCCAGGGGCGTGGCGTGGTCCCCGCAGTGGGCGGCGTAGGCCGAGTGGTCGACCACGAAGTCGTGCTCGAACTCGTAGAGCATCTCGACCGTCTCGCGAACCGGTGGCACGAACAGGCCGACGAGGCGGAGCTGCCACCGGGCGAAGGTGCGCAGGCGGGGCGTGGTACCCGCGAGGAGCGCGGCCTGCTCGGCGAGGGTGCGGGTGGTTCCGGTCGGGGCGTTCGGCACGTGCCAGGCCCGGCCCCACGTGGCCGGCGTCTCGGACAGGCGGACGAGCGCCTCGCCGAAGTCTCCGACGTAGGTGTAGGTGTGGAGGCGATCGGGGTCGCCCGCGATCTCGGCGGCCTTGCCCGCCGCGAGCGGGCCGAAGAACCGCTCCCCCACGGCCGAGCCCTCGACCCCGGGACCGAAGAAGTCGGAGGCCCGACCGGCGACGACCCGGAGGCGCCCGGCCTCGTGGGCCGCCTCGAGGTCCCGCCACATCCGGGCGCGCACGGCGCCCTTGCGGGTGGTGGCGGCGAGGGGCAGGCCCTCGGTGAGGGGCCCGTCGTGCGGCCCGTAGCCGTAGAGGTTCTCGGCGACCACCAGCAGTGCCCCGGCCGCCGCGGCGGCGTCCACGATCCCCGCCTGGAGAGCCGGGAACTCCTCGGGCCAGCGGTGGTACTCGGGCTGGGCGCATTGGAACACCACGTCGGCACCGGCCACCGCTTCAGCCACCTGGGCCGGGTCGCTGACATCGGCGATGCGGCTGCGAGCGCCGGGCACGCTCGCCCCCGAACGGGTGACGACGACCGGGTGGATGCCCCGGGCGACGAGCGACGCGACGACCGCCCGCCCGACGGGTCCGGCACCGAGCACGACGTGGGTGGGATGGGGGCTCATGGGGACTCCTGAGGTGAGGTTCCCGAACGCTGTTCGGCTTTGTGCTCTCACTATTCTCGAACAATGTTCGGAAAGCAAGGGTCGTTCGAGTAACATCGGTCACATGGACGACGTGGGCACGTCACCGCCGGCCGGGGGGCGGCGGGCACAGCAGCGCCGTCAGCTTCTGGCGGACATCGAGGCTGCCGCCCGACGCCTGCTCGACGAGGGCGGCGCCGCCAACGTGTCGATGCGGGCGATCGCCCGGGAGGTGGGCATCGGGCCGGCGTCGCTCTACACCTACTTCGACGGGCTCGACGCCGTGCTCACCATGCTGCTGCTGGCCAGCTATGGGCGACTGGCCGAGGCGACCTCTGCGGCCGCCGCGCACTTCGCCGACGACCCGGCAATCGATCGGGCCCTGGCGGTCACCCTCGCCTACCGCCGCTGGGGCCTCGACCACCCCAACGAGCTGAACCTCGTCTTCACCGACCAGCTTCCTGGCTATGCCGCCCCCGAGGGCGGCCCCACCATCGACGCCCAGGTCGAGGTCTTCCGCCCGCTCACGGACGCGGTCGCCGAGCTGTCCAGCGCACCGAAGTCCCAGGTCGACGACTCGGACGAGGCCCGCGCCGGCGTCTGGGCGGCCTTCCACGGGTTCGTGCTGCTCGAGGCCAACCACCACCTCGTCTGGCTCGATGACCCCGGCGCCGCCTACGAGAGGGCCGTACGCCGCGCCTTCGCCGCCACCGGGCTGCCCACGCCGTCGTCCGACGTCCGCCCCCGCTTCGACCGCTGGGCCGGCGCCCCCTCCTGAGCGGACGCGGACCGGAGATGACGCACGCCTGCGCCCTCCGACCTACCGACCCCACCCGACCGCCGGCGCCGGGGGCCGACGCCGCCCCGAAACGGCGCCGGCGCCCCGACGGCGGGGCTGGGGGATCGTGGGCGGGGCGGCCTCAGCCGTTCTCCCGCCAAGGGCGCTCGAACGGGAGGCGCCAGGCGTAGGGGGCGATGAGCTGATGGATGGCGTTGGGGCCCCACGACCCCGGGGCGTAGGGCCGCACGGGTGGGGGGCTCTCCAGCAACGGCTTGGAGATCTCCCACAGGCGCTCGATGCCGTCGGCGCTGGTGAACAGCGTGCGGTCGCCGATGATGGCGTCGTAGATCAGACGCTCGTAGGCCTCGAGCACGTCGCCCTGGTGACCGGTCCCGTGCAGCGAGAACTGGAGGCTCAGCTTGTCGAGCTTCATGCCGGGGCCGGGGCGCTTGCCGTAGAACGAGAGCGAGAGCTTCGGGGCGTCGGCGAGGTCGAAGGTGAGGTGGTCGGGGCCGTGGGCGCCGACGCCGGACCCTGCCGGGAACATGCTCCGCGGAGGCTCACGGAAGGCGATCGAGATGATGCGCTGGCCCTCGGCCAGGCGCTTGCCGGTGCGCAGGTAGAAGGGCACCCCCGCCCACCGCCAGTTGTCGATCTCGCACTGGAGGGCGATGAAGGTCTCGGTCTCGGACTCCGGGCTCACCCCGGGTTCGTCCCGGTAGCCCTGGTACTGGCCCCGCACCACGTGGTCCGGCGTGATGGGTCCCATCGAGCGGAAGACCTTGTTCTTCTCCTCGCTGATGGCGTGGGGCTCGAGCGCAGTCGGCGGCTCCATGGCGACGAAGGCCAGCACCTGGAAGAGGTGGGTCACGACCATGTCTCGGTAGGCCCCGGTCGACTCGTAGAACGCCGAGCGCTGGCCGAGGCCGAGGGTCTCGGGGACGTCGATCTGGACGTGGTCGATGTGGGACCGGTTCCAGATGGGCTCGAAGAGGCCGTTGGCGAACCGGAAGGCGAGGATGTTCTGCGCCGCCTCCTTGCCGAGGAAGTGGTCGATGCGGAAGATCTGGTCCTCGTCGAAGGTGGCGTGCAAGGCCCAGTTCAGCGCTCGCGAGCTCTCGAGGTCGGTCCCGAAGGGCTTCTCCATGATGATCCGCGAGCGGTCCACGAGGCCTGCCTCGCCCAGGGTGGCGACCACCGCCCGGGCGGCGCTGGGCGGGACGCTCAGGTAGTGCAGGCGCCGGCACGGCCCGCCGAGCCGGTGCTCGGCGTCGCGTACCGCGTCGCCGAGGGCGGTCGGGCCGTCCCCTTGGCCGACGAAGCTGACCTTGTCCTCGAAGGCCTCCCACTCCTCGGTGCTGAAGCTGCGGTGGCTGAACTCGTCGCAGGCCATCCGGGCGACCTTGCGGAACGCCTCCGTGTCGAGGTCGTCGAGGGAAGTGCCGATGATGCGGACCTCGGGGACGAGACCCTCGAGGTAGAGGTGGAACAAGCCGGGAAGCAGCTTGCGCCTGGCCAGGTCCCCGCTGGCCCCGAACAGGACGATCACGTGGGCGTTGACCGGCGCCATGAGGGTGGGGTCGATGTCGATGGGGTCTGCCGTCACGTCCACCACGAGGTCTCCCCTCCGTCGGATCGAACGTAGGCAGCACGCGTTGCCGGGACGTTTCGGCCCGGGGAGCGCACCGTGAACGCCTCACCAAGGGCCACGAGCGTCGCGATTAGCGTCGGACGGCGATGAGCCAGCCCTTCGCCTCGCCCGACCCCGCCGGCCTCCCGGTCGAGGCCCCGCGTCGGGTCTCGAAGCTCTGGTGGGTCCTGTGCGCGCTGCTGTTCATCGCCGCGTGCGGCCTGGGCATCGGCGGCTGCGCTCAGTTCATCGGCGCGAACACCCCGGACGAGGCGTCCACGTTCGACGTGCCCGGGCGGGGATCGATCCTCGTCGAGGAGACCGGCACCTACCGCATCCGGTACCAGTCGGACCGCTTCACCGAGACGGGGGTGTGCCGGATCGAGCGCCGCCAGACCGGCACCGGGTCCGATCGCCGGACGACGACCGACACCATCTGCGATCCGAGCCTGCTGGCCCTCGAGGGTGAGCCCGTGGTGCGCCCGCCGGGCGGTGGGGACCGTCTGGCCCTCGACAACGGCGACGCCGGCGTGCTGCGCATCAACGACGAGATCACGGTCACGGTGTGGACCTTCGAGGCGGACGAGGTCGGCACCTACCAGGTGGAGTCCGACGCGCCGCTCGGCACCCAGCGCCTGGTGGTCGAGCCCGACGAGTTCGGCCTCGAGGGCCTCCTCCTCGTCCTGCTGGCCGTGCCCGTGTTCCTCGCCGCCGTGGTGCTCCTGATCGTCACCGGGCTCCGCTCCAGCAGCCGCAAGCGCCGACGCAACCAGGCCGCGTTCCAGGCGGCGGCGGCCCACCCGTCTCCGATGGGCACGGCACCGCCTGGCAGCGCCCCACCCGGACCGTCTCCCCCGAGCAGCTACCCGCCGGCGCCGCCGCCGCCCTGAACGGACCGGCACCCCGAGCCGGGGTCGGGCGGTCGTTCAGCCGGCGGGGTGGAGCAGGACGACCGGGATCTCGCGGTCGGTCTTCGTCTGGTAGCCGGCGTAGTTGTCGTGGTCGGCCGTGATCTTCGGCCACAGGCGGGCGCGGGTCTCGGCGTCGGCGATCTCGGCGCGGTAGGGCTTGGCCGGACCTCCCTCCAACGCCACCTGCACGTCGGGGTCGTCGCGCAGGTTGAGGAACCAGGCGGGGTGGGTGTCGTCGCCGCCCCGGGAGGCCACGATCACGACGGTGTCGCCCTCGACCACCGGCGCGGTGAGCATCACCGACCGGGGCTGGCCGGACTTGCGGCCCTTCGTGGTGAGCTCGAGCACCGGCATGCCCAGCAGGTTGTTCCCCACCTTGCCGAACGTGACCGTCCGCACCACCCGGTGCACCGCGTTCATGGCCTTCAGGGCGAAGTCGCTGGGCATCCCCGCACCCTACCGACCCCGCCCCGAGGGCCGCCGGTGCTCCTCGCCCGGTCGGCCCGTCCCAGGACGGATGAGGCGTGGGATCATCACGGCGTGACCACCCAGATCGCATTCCTCCGAGCGGTGAACGTCGGCAAGCGTCGGGTGCCGATGGCCACCGCGGTCTCCGTCCTCGAACGGCTCGGGTTCACCGACGTCTGGTCCTACATCAACAGCGGCAACCTGGTCTTCGACGGGTCCGGGCCCCGAGCGAGCCTCGAGGCGACGATCGGCGCGGCGCTCGAGGAGGAGTTCGGATTCGAGATCACCACCTTCGTCCGCACTGCGGCGGAGATCCGCAAGATCCTCGCCCGCGAACCATTCACCCTGGCCGACGGCGACACCTACTTCATCACCTTCCTCCAGGCCGCCCCTCGGGAGGCGGCCGCCAGGGAGCTCGAGGCCTGTTCGAACGACTACGACACGCTGCTGGTCGAGGGTCGCGACGTGCACTGGCTCATGCACGGGCTGTCGTCGGCGACCACCGTGAGCCAGAAGAAGTGGCGAGTCGTCGGCGACCTCAGCACCAGCCGCAACACCACGATGCTGCGCAAGCTCGTGGCCAAGATCGACGAACGCTGACGAGGGAGCGCGATCGGCTTCGGCGAGCCGTTGGCGAGCTCGCGGACGTGCACGCCGTCTGCCATCTGTAACAGTGTTCAGAGACGCTCCGGCCCGTCGGCCGGGGGTCCGATCGGGGGATCACACATGTCTGTTCGCTACGGGGCCAAGGCGGTGCAGCGCAGTCGGGAGATCGAGGCCACCGCCGCCGAGATCTGGTCGACCGCGGTGACCGCGGTGTGGGAGACCGACCCGGACGCCATCGCCGCGGTGCTGCCCGCGCCGTTGTCGCCGGCAGCGCGCCCACTGGTACGGCTCACGATCACGTCGGTGCAGATGCCCGGCTACCCCACGTTCGGCGCCGGGTGGTTCGGGGTGGCCGCGAAGCACGGCGACGACGAGGGCGAGTACCCGATCTTCATGCCCATGACCACCGAGCAGTCGGTGATGGGCGGGCGGGACCACTACGGCGAGCCCAAGAAGATCGCCGATGTCTGGGCCACGCGCGACGGCGACACCATCGACGCCGGCATCGCCCGCATGGGCTTCACGGTGTGCGAGATCCACGGCACGGTCACCGACGCCCGCGAGCCCTACGAGAAGACCAAGCGGGACTTCTGGTTCAAGGTGTCGCCCTCGGCCGAGACCCCGGGCGAGCTCGACCAGGATCCGCTGCTCGTCTACGGCGAGAAGACCGAGAAGGCCCGGGTGCACGAGACCATCGAGGGCGAGGTCATCCTGAAAGAGGCGCCCCTCGACCCCATCGCCGACCTGGCCATCGTGCGCATGGTCGACCTCAACTGGACCGAGCGGGCATCGACGCAGGTCGGGCGCATCATCGGCCCGGTCCCCCGGGGGAACCTGGTCCCGTTCCTGCACCAGCGCTACGACGACTTCTCGGTGCTGGGAGGCGGCGATGACTGACCCGACCCCCGACGCCGTCATCACCGGTGAGCCGAGCGGCATCCTCGACGCCGCCGGCGGTCGCTACACGATCATCTCGGCCGACTCGCACTGCGGCCTGCCCGCCCCCGACTACCGGGACTACCTCGACCCGGCCTTCCACGCCGACTTCGACCAGTACCTGGCCCAGCAGCAGGCCCAGCGGGACGAGGCCCTGACCCTCAACTACGACTACATCATGGGGTGGGAGACCGAGAACGAGGAGGGTCTCCGCGGCAGCTACGACGCCGCCCAGCGCGACAAGGAACTCGACGCCGACGGCGTGGCCGCCGAGGTCATGTTCGCCGACGCCGACGCCATCACCGGCTTCGCCTCGCCGCCGTTCGGCGCCGGCCTCGGGGCGGGCATGATCGAGCGCCCCGATCTCGCCTTCGCCGGGGCCCGGGCCCACAACCGCTTCCTGGTCGACTTCTGCGCCACCAACCCCGAGCGGCGGGGCGGCGTGGCCCTCGTGCCGGTGGCGTTCGACATCGACGCAGGTGTGGCCGAGGTCGAGCGCCTCGCCGGCGAGCCCGGCATCCGGGGCGTGATGATCCCGACCATGTGGCGGGAGAAGCTCCCCTACAACGACGCCGCCTACGACCCGTTCTGGGCGGCGTGCGAGGAGGCCGGCTTCCCCGTCCACACCCACTCGGGCGAGGCGCCACGCGAGGAGATGGGCGACCACATCGGCATCTACCTGGCCGAGGTGGTCTGGTGGGCCACCCGCCCGATGTGGCATCTGCTGTTCTCGGGGGCGTTCGAGAAGTTCCCCGGCCTCAAGTTCGTGGTCACCGAGGCCGCCGCCTACTGGTCCACCGACATGATGTGGAAGTGGGACCAGTACCTGGGTGGGGGCCACACCACGAAGAAGATGGCCGCCCTCATGAAGGGCAAGATCTCGAAGCTGCCGTCTGACTACTTCGGCGAGAACATCTTCATCGGGGCCTCCACCATGTCCAAGGAGGAGATCCGCCGGCGCCATGTCATCGGCACCGACGTCGTGATGTGGGGGACGGACTACCCGCACCCCGAGGGCACGTGGCCCCACACGCTGGCCAAGCTCCAGTCCGACTTCGCCGACGTCCCCGTGGAGGACACCGCGGCGATGCTCGGCACCACCGCGGCCCGCTGCTACGGCTTCGACCTCGACGCGCTGGCGCCCGTCGCCGAGCGGGTCGGCCCGACGCCGGCGCTGCTGGGCCAGGACACCAGCCGGCGCACCGACCCCGCCGTGGTCGAGTCCGCCCGCTGGTGGAAGGACGAGTACCAGGTGAGGCCGCCGGTATGAGCGGCGTCGACGTCCGTCGGGTCCCGCCCGCTGTCCGTTCTGGCCGCGGATTCTCTGGCGTGACAACAGGTCGCCGCGGCCAGAACGAGGGAATTGGGGGTCGGGCGTGACGATGGAGGAGCTGAGCGGGAAGGTCGCCGTGGTGACGGGCGGCGCCGGCGGGATCGGGCGGGGCATCGTCACCGCCCTGTTGGAGGAGGGCGTGCGGGTCGTCATCGGCGACATCGAGGCGCCCGTGCTCGACGCCGCGGTGGCGGAGCTGCGCGAGCAGTTCCCCGAGGGCTCGGTGCGGGGCGTGCGCACCGACGTGTCCGACGCCGCCTCGTTCGAGGCACTCGCCGCCGACGTGTTCGCCACCGAGGGCGCCTGTCACCTGCTGTTCAACAACGCCGGCGTCACCTCCGGTGGCGGGGGCAAGCCGTGGGAGCAGGAGGCCAACGACTGGCGCTGGTGCTTCAGCGTCAACGTGTTCGGCACCGCCAACGGGGTCATCAGCTTCCTGCCCCGCATGATCGCCTCGGGCGAGCCCGGTCTCGTGGTCAACACGTCGTCGGGCGACGGCGGCATCGCCCCGGTGCCCTACGCCTCGGTGTACGCGTCCAGCAAGGCCGCCGTCTCCTGCCTCACCGAGGCCGTCGCCCACCAGTTGAAGGGCGAGACCGGGGACCGCGTGAGGGCGGCGATCTTCTATCCCGGCGGCGGGCTGCTCGACACCGGCCTGTGGACCGCCCAGCGCAACCGCCCCGCCGAGCTGGCCCGCCAGAAGGAGCGGGCGGCGGCGCCGGGCACCACCTTCGCCGAGTTCAAGGCGCAGCTCGAGGCCGCCGGCCGCCCCGCCGACGTGGTCGACCTCGTCGAGCTCGGGCGCTTCGTGGTCGCCGGCGTGAAGGCCGGCCACTTCATCATCGGCCACGACCTGGACCGCGCCGGCCGGCTCCTGCACGCCCGCGCCGACGCCATCGCAGAGGGCACCCTGCCCCCCAACATGATGGAGATGCTGTGAGCACGACCACCGACACCACCCCCGACGCGCGCCGGTACGCGGTCGTGTCGTCGGACGGGCACGCCGGCGCCGACCTCTACGACTACAAGGCGTACCTGGCGTCGTCGTGGCACGACGACTTCGACGCGTGGGCACCCACCTACGTCAACCCGTACGCCGACCTCCAGGCCCCCACCGCCTACCGCAGCTGGGACTCGGCCCGTCGCCTCGAGGAGACCGAGGCCGACGGCATCGTCGCCGAGGTGCTCTTCCCCAACACCGTCCCGCCGTTCTTCGAGTCGAGCCAGCTCACCGCTCTGCCCCCGACGCCGGCCGACTACGACCGGCGTTGGGCCGGCGTCCAGGCCCACAACCGCTGGCTGGTCGACTTCTGCAAGGAGACCCCCGGCCGCCGTGCCGGCGTGTTCCAGGTGTTCGCCAACGACATCGACGACGCCGTCGCCGAGGTGCGCTGGGCCGCCGATCAGGGCGTCCTCACGGGCGGCGTGCTGTTGCCATCGGTGCCCCCGAACGCCGGCCTGCCCGGCTTCTGGGAGCCCTACTACGACCCGCTCTGGGCGGTCTGCCAGGAGCTCGACCTGCCCATCCAGGTGCACGGCGGCGGCGGCCTGCCCGACTACGGCGAGCACATCGCCGCCCGGGCCATGATGCTGATCGAGCTGCCGTGGTTCGCCCACCGCCCGGTCTGGCACCTGATCTTCGGTGGCGTGCTCGAGCGCTTCCCCGACCTGCGGGTGGTCCTCACCGAGCAGGGCATGGCGTGGCTCCCCCGCGGCCTCGAGACCCTCGACTGGTTCCACCGGCGCATGACCCTGCCCGACTCGGCCGAGTCGCTCTTCTTCGGCGAGGTCGCCGCGGGCATGGCCATGAAGCCGTCGGAGTACTTCGCCCGGAACTTCTGGATGGGGGCCAGCTTCCTGCGCCCGTCCGAGGCACCCATCGCCGGCGACCTCGTCGCCACCGACCGGGTCATGTGGGGCTCGGACTACCCCCACTCGGAGGGCTCGCTCGGCTTCACCACCGAGGCGCTGCGAGCGGCCTTCGGGGGCAAGCCCGAGGCCGAGGCCCGGGCGATGATCGAGACCAACGCCGCGGCGTTCTTCCGCTTCGACCTCGACGCCCTGCGCCCTGTGGCCGACCGCATCGGCCCCACCCCGGCCGAGGTGGCGGCGCCCCTCGCCCCCGCCGACTACCCCAAGGCGTCGACGTGCAACGCCTTCGACACCGCGCAGGTGATGCGAAGCTGGTGAGACCGGCGTTCTCCTGTACGCCACGGTCCAAGATGACGACGTCGACGGGAACGCCCCATGCCTGAATCCTGCGAGAAGGTCGGACTCGACTACTTCGACACCGCCCCGGTTCGCTTCACCGCCAGCGAGACCATCGAGGCCACGCCCGAGCAGGTCTTCGCGGTCTTCCTCGACGCCGAGGCGTGGACGAAGTGGGTGTTCGCCATCACCAGAGTCGAGTGGACCTCGCCGTTCCCCCTCGAGGTCGGCTCGACCCGCACGGTCCACATGCTCGGCGGGTTGGCGGCCTACGAGGAGTTCATCGCCTGGGAGCCGGGGGTGCGCATGGCCTTCCGCTTCAACGAGATGTCGAAGGCCGCCGCGGCGGCGTTCGGCGAGGACTACCAGGTGACCGACCTCGGCGACGGCCGCTGCCGGGTCGACTGGGTGATGGCCATGACCCCGAAGGGGGCCAGTCGCTACACCATGCCCCCACTGAAGCCCGTGATGGGCGCCTTCATCCGCAAGACCCTCGCCAACTTCCGCAAGTACGTCGAGGCCCACCCGCCCGCCATCACCGACAACTGACCTGTCTCAGGGGGCCAGGAGGATCTTGACGTCGTCCTTGGCCGTCTTCAGAGCGTCGAAGCGGGCGGGCAGGTCGTCGAGGCCCACCTGCCCGGTGATGAGGCGATCGCCCGGCAGCGAGCCGTCGTCGAGGGCGGCGACGGTGGCCTCGAAGTCCTGGCGGCGGTAGTAGAAGGCGTAGGCGAGGTCGAGCTCCTTGGCCATGGCCGTCATGGGGACAATGGTGTCGGGCCCCATGCAGACGCCCACGACCACCACCCGGCCATCGACCGCGCAGGCCGCGGCGGCGCCCTCGATCAGGCCGGGCAGGCCGACGCACTCGAACACCACGGACGGGGCCGTCCCGTCGGCACCCTGCACCGGGCCGGCGGTCGGGTCGACGACCGCGTCGACACCCAGGGCGAGAGCGGTCTCGCGTCGGCCTGCGGCCGGGTCGCTGACGGTGACCGAGGCGGCACCGAAGAGCGGCAGCCACAGCGACACCGCCAGCCCCACCGGGCCACCGCCGATCACCAGGGTGTGCCGACCCTCGACCCCGCCGGCGCGCTCGACGGCGTGGCGGGCCACCGACAGCGGCTCGACCAGCGCCCCGAGGGCGGACGTGAGGTTGGCGGGCAGGTCCACCAGATCGTGGGCGGGCAGCGCCACGTACTCGGCGAAGGCACCGGGGCGCTCGACGCCGAGCATGGCCACGGTCGCGCACTTGCGCACGCGTCCGGCCCGGCAGTGGTCGCACTGCCCGCACGACGCCAGCGACAAGCCGGCGGCGAGTCGACCGGGCGCCCATCCGTCCACCTCGGTGCCCACGGCGACGACCTCGCCGGCGAACTCGTGGCCGAGGACCAATCCGGGCAGATCGAAGGCGTCGTGCAGGTGCAGGTCGGACCCGCAGATGCCGCAGTGACCCACGCGCAGCACAACCTCGTGGGGTGCCGGCGTGGGGTCGGGGACGTCGATCACGTCGAGGGGGGCGCCGAGACCCGCCATCACCGCCGCCCGCATCAGCGCCCGCCCCCACGGAGTGAGCACCCAGGGGACGTCGGAGCCGTTCGACCGGCGGCGCAGGCCGGGCGCACGACGGGTCCGTCCGTGCAACTGTCAGACGAGATCGCCATGTCGTAGGTTCTCACAGCCATGGGCGTCGGTCTCGGGGTTCGCACCGGTGCGTTGGCGTTCATGCTGGTGCTGTCCGCTGGAGTGAGCGCGGCCTGCTCGTCCGACGCCGACACAGATGCCGCCGCGGGCGGCCCCGCGACGACGGCCGCCACCCAGGATGGCGTCCGGGTCGACACCCTCGAGCGCGACGGCGACGGCTGGGCCGTGCCCGATCCCTTCCCCGCCGGCGAGCCCGGCGAGGTGATCGCCGTCGGCGAGACCGCTCCGAGCGAGGAGTTCGAGGGCGCCACCCGCACCGACCTGCTCTACCACTCGACCGATCGCACGGGCGCCGACCGGGCCGTCAGCGGCACCCTGATCGTCCCCGACGGCGAGCCGCCCGAGGGTGGGTGGCCGGTGCTCTCCTGGGCCCACGGCACGTCCGGGGTGGCCGACGCCTGCGCCCCGTCGCTGCACCCCAACCTCTTCTACAACGAGTACGCCCAGCAGGTGCGCTGGTTCCTCGAGGCGGGGTACGCCGTCGCCGCCGGCGACTACGTCGGCCTCGGGACCCCGGGCCTGCACTCGTATTCGGTCGGCGAGGACCTCGGGAACGCGGTCGCCGACATCGTGCCTGCGGCGCGCTCGTTGGACGCCGACCTCGCACCGACCTGGTTCGCGGTCGGCCACTCCGAGGGCGGGCAGGCGGCGCTCTTCGCCACCCGGGCCGCGGCGCGCCATCCCGACCTCCACCTCGCCGCCACCGTGGCCATCGCCCCGTCGAGCAACCTGGAGCTCGCCCTGCCCGGCATCGCCCTCGGCGCGGTCCCCGCCGACGTGGCCTACGGCGTCTACTTCCTGGCCGGGCTCAGCACCGTGGACCAGGGCCTCGACGTCGCTTCCCTCCTCGGCCCTGCCGCCCGACCCCACGCCGATCTGCTGCTCGAGTCGGGCTGCCTGCTCGAGGCCCTCGACGCGTTGAGCGACGCTCCGCCCGGTGACCTGTTCGCCATGCCCGACGCCGAGATGCAGCGCCTGTCCGACCTGCTGGCCGAGGTGGGCAACCCCGACCTCGAGCCGACCGAGGGGCCACTCCTCGTGGTCCAGGGCAGCGAGGACCACGACGTCCCCCAGTTCCTCACCGACGACCTGGTGAACAGCCTCGAGGCACAGGACGTCGACGTCACTTACCGCCTCTACGCCGGCGAGGGCCACGACACGGTCCTCGGGCCCAGCGTCTGCGAGACCCTCACCTGGCTGGCCGACCACGGCGGCCCCCCGCCGACCACCTGCGAGCCCGCCCCCACCGACCTCAGCTGACCCCCTTCTTCGGGGTAGGCGTTCCGGTCTCGTGATCGCGACGTGGACCTCACGATCCTGGTCCCGGGACGATCGGCGTGAGGTCGTCAGGCGCCGGCGGTGAGGCGCTCCCGGGCGCGCTGGAGGAGCAGGACCATGGTGTCGACCTCCTGCGCACCCGGGATGGACAACCGGTCCTCGATGACGAAGTTGGGCACGCCGTGGATGTCGCGGTCGCGGGCGGCGTCGAGGTCCGCCTGCACCTCGCCGGCGAAGGCGCCGGCGGCGAGCACCTCGGCGGCCTCGTCGGGGTCCAGGCCGGCCTCGGCCGCCAGCCGCACGAGGGTCTCGTGGTCGGCCACGTTCGCGCCCTCGGTGAAGTAGGCGAGGAAGAGTCGGTCGTAGAGGGCGCCCTGCTCCGCCACGCCGGCGGTGTGGGCCCAGGAGAGCAGGCGGTGGGCGTCGAGGGTGTTGACCCGCAGCGCCAGGTCGAAGCGGTAGTCGATGCCCTCGGGGACGCCCAGGGCGGTGAGGCGCTCGGTCATGCCGTCGAAGGAACCTGGGCCGTACTTGCGGTTGATGGCCTCACGCAGGTCGCCGGGCTCTCGGGAGGTGGACGGATCCAGCTGGAAGGCCCGCCAGTGGATCTCCACCTCCTCCTGCCAGCCGAGTTGGTCGATCGCCCGGTGGAGGCGACGGGCACCCAGGTAGCACCACGGACAGATGACGTCGGACCACACATCGATGCGCACGGCGGGTCCAACCCGGGGCGTGGACGGAGGATTCCCGTCTCGGGCGGCGCTCGTCAGCCTCGCCCGGCGCCCCGTCGTAGGGTGGCGCCCGCACCACGACCCCCGAGGAGCCAGACATGTCGACCCAGCCGCTCGAACAAGCCATCGCCGCCACCCGATCGGTGCTCGCCGGCGTCGCCTCGGACCAGCTCGACGCACCCTCGCCGTGCGCCCAGTGGAAGGTCCGCGACGTCGTGAACCACATCGTCGGCGGCCAGAAGTTCTTCACCACGGCGATGCGCGGCGAGCAGCCCGGCGGCGACGAGGTCGACTACGCCGCCGGCGACTTCCTCGCCAGCTTCGATGACGAGTCCCGCCAGTGCATCGAGGCCTTCCAGGCCGACGGTGCCCTCCAGAAGACGGTCTCGCTGCCCTTCGGCGACATGCCCGGCGCCGCGGTGATGGGCCTCCTGACGACCGACACGTTCACGCACGCATGGGACGTCGCCAAGGCCACCGGCCAGGACACCGACCTCGCGCCCGAGCTCGCCGTACAGCTGCTGGAGACCTCGAAGGTGATGATCCAGCCGGCATTCCGCTCGGAGGAGGGCACCGTGTTCGGCCCCGAGCAGCCCGCCCCCGAAGGAGCCAGCGCGGCCGACCAACTGGCCGCCTTCCTGGGCCGGAAGGTCTGAGGCGCACGCCCCGGTGTCCCCGCCCTCGACCGACGCGACGACCGCCCCCGACTGGCTCGAGCTGAGCCGCCGCGCCGGGAAGGCGTCGCACCGCCTCGTGGGCTGGATCTACTGGGATCCGGAGGCCATCGCCGGCTACGCCGACCTCGGCGTGCCCGACGGCCTGGGTTACTACATCGCGTCACGCGGGGCGCCGCTGGGAGCGGCGGGCAACGACGTCGTGACGGCCGCCTTCTACTCCATCCACCCCGCCTTCGTGGCCGTCTCGCTGGACCTCTGCTGCCAGCACACGACCTTCGCCGAGGCCGCCCGAGTGCGCGACGAGGCCGTGGTGGGCGGCCTGCGCCGCCACGTCCCCGAGCTCTGCGACGGCCTGGCCGAGCTCGCGGAACCGCTGTGGGACGCCGCCGACGCGCTCCCCGTCGCGGGTCGGGCACTGTTCGCCGCCCACCGGGCCTGGCCGCGCCCGGCCGACGATCCGCTGCTGTCGGCGTGGCTGGCGGTCAACTGCGTCCGAGAGTGGCGAGGCGACACCCACTGGGCCATCCAGATCGCCGAGGACCTCACGGGCGACATGGCCGGCGTGCTCGACGGTGCGTGGCGGGCCTACGACGACCATTGGGTGGCCCGCAGCCGCGGCGCCGACGACGACGCCCTCACCGTGGCACTGGCCGAGCTCGAACGCCGGGGCCTCGCCGAGGACGGGGTCGTCAACGCCGACGGCATCGCCTACCGCCAAGGCCTCGAGGACCGCCTCGACCAACTCTGCGCAGCGGCGTGGCAACACCTCGGCGAGGACCGCACCCGGGCCTTCCTCGACCTCGTCGAGCCCGCCGGCCCGACCCTCATGGCCCGCATCGACGCCACCGCCGGCCCCAACTGGATGCCCGCCGGCCGCGACCGCCGCGCCTGACGCACCCCGACCCGACAGCTCCGGGGTCTCTGAAGGGTCGTCAGAGTGACCACGGAGACCGACGATGAGCACCATCGTCCACCGCACCACCCGCGGACTGACACCGCTCATCCGGGTGCAGCCGCGACGACCGCCCAACCGAGTTGCCGTGGAGGCCGAGCCGGTCAGACCCGCCAGAGCCACACGATCCGGTCGACGGTGATGCTGGTGGGATAGGTCGTCGGCTTCCCCGTGGGCAGGTTCTCGGTGTCGACGGCCGCCACGAAGCGCCGCTCGGCCTCTGGGACCGGCGCTTCCAACCGCATCAGGATCTGAGGCGTGGATCTTTCGAAGAGCACCCCGACCAGTTGGCCCGGCATGGTGGCGGCGGCACCCTCGACCGTCCCCAGCGCGTTGTCCTCGGTCGTGCGGTCCAACAGGCTGAAGACCACGAGCGCGTTGTCGGCGGCACCCGTCCACGACACGCCGACGAACTTCACCCCCACGAGGCGAGCGGCCGACGTCGGCGCCCGCGGTGTCAGCCAGTAGCGACCGAACAAGCCGGTGGTACAGGCGACCGTCGGGATCCAGAACGTCCGCGATCCCGTACGATCCCGGTCGACCCGGTCGAAGTCACCGATCGGGTCGTGCGGCGTGTGCGGAGGGGTGACCATGATCGGGAACGGGAAGTCGTCGACGGGCCGACCGCACCGATCCTCGATGGTCCGGGTCACCCGATTCGCATACCCCGGCGAGACCTGCGCACGGGCGGTCGGCGGCACGACCACCAGGCCGACGAAGAGGACCGCGAGGACAACCACCAGAACCCCCCGGACCGGGCGGCGGAGGCGGCGCATCGTGGGACCTTCCTCTCTCCCGGAGAGCGGTTGCTCTGCTCTCCACCGAGATCGTCCTCCCGCCGCGACCTCAGGAGAAGGGTCGAAGGTCCAGGGCCGGGGCCGTGGGCGCCGACGGGACGAGCGCAGCCCCGGTGGGGACCGACCGTCCGTTCTCGCGAGCGCCTGCGGTCAGAGGATTGCGAGGCCTTCCTCGGCGCGGTCGCACCACCAGCCGAGCTCGTCGGCGTCGCCGTAGGCCTTCTCCCAGCCGAACTGCACCAACGTCCCCAGCAGGGCGAGGGGGAGCTGACGGGACCACCAGCCGTCGGTGGCCACGCCGGCGGCCTCCAGCGCCGAGCGGAACTCCTCGATGACGTCCTCCTTCGACCGGTCCGCCGGGATCAGGTCGCGGTTGAGGGCGAGGTACCAGCCGAGCTCGTGGCAGGCCGGGCCGGCGCCCAGGTACACCCAGTCGATGAGCACCACCCGGCCGTCGGCGCCGAGGCCGATGTTGCCGTTCTTCCAGTCACCGTGGAGGAAGCAGGACGGCGTGGCGGCAAGGGCCTCGGCGAGCGGGCCGACGTCGCTCCAAAGCGCCCGCACCCCGTCGGCCACCGGCGCCGGGGCGCCGGCGAAGAAGCGTCGCCACCCCTCGTCGGCGATCTCGGGCACCCGCTCGGGCCACCCCAGCGCCTGCTCGCCGACGAGGGTCGCCTCGGCGAAGAACTCCCATCGCCGGGGATAGGGAAGCAGGTCGAGGTGGTCCTCCCAGCCCCACGTCGCCGCGCACATGGCGGCCATCGCCCCGAGGAAGGCCACGTGCTCGTCCTCGGTGAAGGGACGGTCTCCGGTGGATGCCAGCGAGGCGGACAGATCGCGCATGAGCAGCGCCGTCCCCCAGCCGTTGCGCCCGTCGCCGGCGGCCACCCCCACCACGCCGTGGTCGATCCGGTCCGGAGCGACGTCGTAGAGACCCGCCTCCCACGCACGAAGCGGACGGCAACCGATGTCGCCGGTGGTGCGACCGATGAAGTCGTCGTCGAGGTGCAGGTGCTTCACGAGCATCGGCTCGCCGTCGATCCACACCCGCTCGAACGCGGTGTTCGAGCGCGACGCCGCCGGCGCCCACGACTCGCGGCGGGATGCGCCCGCCAACACCTCGTCCACCGACCCCGCCACCGGGCGGGGCGTCAACACGACCCCCACCCCGTCAGCATGCGCCGATCCGGACGATCCCGCCAGTGCCTTCGCGTGTTCGTCGGATCGGCCGGTGGTGCTCAGGCCGTCATGACGACGAGCCGGCCGAGGCAGAAGCCGCCCGGTCTCAGACCTCGACGAGGCGCTCGAAGAGGAACTCGTGTTGGAGGTAGCTGGTGCGACGCTCGGCCCCGGGCGCCGGCGGTTGCAGCGGCGACGCCTGGAAGAGGCGCCAGCCGTCGCGAAGGGCGTCGACGCCGGTGGCGTAGGGGGCGCTGGGCTTGTCGGCCACCGGTGGGGTCGGCCCGGGCTGGTCGCCGTCGTAGCGGGCCCAGCCGACCACGGCACCGTCCAGCGCGCTCGAGGCCAAGTAGAGGACGAGGACCTGTTGACGAGTGCTCATCGGACCGCGTCTCCCCCGGCCGAGCCCACGCCGGCCGTCGCCGCGTCGAGGCCCTGCCTGCCGCTCGTGCGGGTGAGGTACCAGTCCGAGTCGAACTGGTCGTCACCGGTCAGGTAGCGCCACAGCCGCGAGCGGTTGACCGTCTCGAGGCGGCTGGCGCCGTGCTCGAACCACGGTTGGGGTGCCCGGAACATCGCCGCCGCGGTGCTGTCCTGATAGGTGGCGAAGATGTGGTCGTGGGGGTGGCCGTTCACCTCGTCGAAGTCGGCGAGGTCCCAATGGCGCACCTGGGGCTGGGTCGGGTTCAGACGGATCTTGTACATCCACCGCTGCGAGTCGCCGGCGTTGGCCCGGCCCCGGTGCCAGAGCCCCTGGTGGAACACGGCGACGGTGCCGGCGGGGCCGACGACGTCGCGCTGGCCGACCAGGTTCTGGTACCGGGCGACGTCGAACTCGTTGACCACACGCAGGTGCGAGCCCGGGATGTACCCGGTGCCGCCCTCCCCGGGGCGCACCTCGTGGGGGAACCAGAACAGCTGGACGTCGAAGGCCAGGGTCGTGTCGATGATGGCGTCCTGGTGCAGGTGCTGGTCGACCAGGTCGCCGGGGAGACGCACGTGCACCCAGTCGTGGTCGTAGCGGGGATCGGGGCCGACGAGGCTGGTGAGGATGCCCTGGATCTGGGGCAGACGCAGCATCGCCCCGATGGGCGAGGGCTCGGGGTAGAGGTCGGCGAAGGGCGTGCCGCTGTTCGGCTTGGGGCGGAACATGTCGGCCATGCCGGTCTGGCTGAAGAGCTCGAGCGCGGCCTGGTTGATGTCGTCGGGCACGAGGGCCTCGAAGCGGAGCATCCCGTCGGCCACGAACCGGGCCATCTCCGCGGTGGTCAGCAGGTGCGATCGCTCGTCGGGCACGGCCAGACGCTAACCATCGCGGCGCTGGGCCGCGGCACGATCACACTGCGCCCACCAGGACGTCCGCGAGCACCTCGGCGGTCTCGGGCGCGCGGTCGAGGAAGAGGTCGGGCTCGATCAACTCGAGCTCGATGAGGCGCAGCACGCCCTCGTGGCGCACGAGGTCGATCCGCGCGTACGCCGGCACCTCGTCGAGGGCCGCCAGCACGTGGCGGGCGACGGCTTCGAGCTCATCGTCCAGGTCGATGCGCTCGTCGGTGCCGCCGAAGTTGACCTGCACGCGCCAGTCGCCGGCCTTCGGTCGCTTCCGGACCGCGTGGGTCGGTACCCCCGCCGCCGCCATCACCGACACCTCGCCCTCGGTGGCCACCGAGGCGACGAAGGGCTGGACCAGCACGTCCTCGCCCGCCAGGACGGCGTCGAGGTGGGCTGCCGTCGCCTCCGGCCCCTCTCGGGCCTCGTGCACGGTCAGGCGAGCGGTGGCGCCGATGGCCGGCTTCACCACGACGTCGCCCCAACCGGTGGCGCGGCGGACGTCGTCGAGCGTCACCGGGCTGGAGCGGGCCAGCAACCGCGTGGGCACGATCGGCACGCCTCGGGCCTCGAGGTCGTTGAGGTAGCGCTTGTGCAGGTTCCAGCGGACGGTCGGGGTGGGGTTCGCCACCGCCGCCTCCTGCTCGTCGAGGTGGTCGAGCCACCGCACGAAGCGCTCGGGGTCGTCCACGTAGTCCCAGGTCGCCCGCAGCACCACCGAAGCGCCATGCGGCACGGGACCACCCCACACCACCGGGACCACGGGGCGCCCCCGATGCTCGAGCGCCTCGCGCAGGATCTCGTCGGACGGCGAGAGGCCGCCGGCGAAGTAGCCGTACGCGAGGTCGCTGGTGGCGAAGAGGACCTCGGGGGCCACGACGGCGGTGTGGGCCCTAACGCTCGGTGTTGTAGAGGCGCATGGTGACCGGAGCGAACACCAGGATCAGGCCGGCGCTCCAGAGCAGCACCCACCCGACCTCGGTGCCGACGGGCAGCCCGTGCATCAGGCCGCGGGAGGCGGTGGTGAGGTGGGTGACGGGGTTCACCCGAACGAAGGCCTGCACCCAGCCCGGCATGGTGTCGACCGCCACGAACACGTTGCTGGCGAAGGTGAGCGGGAAGAGGACGGTCATGCTGACCTGGAGCACGGTGTCGGGCTTCTGCACCTTGAGGCCCACCACGGTCCACACCCAAGAGAGGGCGAACGAGAACACCAGGAGCAGCGCCACCGCGGCGACCACGCCGAGCGGGCCGCCGTCGGGACGGAAGCCGAGGATGACGCCCACGGTGATGACCACGACCGAGGCGATCGTGTAGCGGACGGTGTCGGCGAGGAGCATCCCCACCAGCACCGCCGGCCGCCACATCGGCAGCGAACGGAAGCGGTCGAACACGCCCTTGGAGATGTCGGTGTTGAGGGCCTGGCCCGTGTACATCGTGATCCAGGTGACGGTCATGACCAGGATGCCGGGCAGCAGCAACTGGAGATAGGCGCTGGGTGACCCGGCCAACGCGCCTCCGAAGAGGTACGTGTACAGCAGCACGAACATGATCGGGAAGGCGGTCACGTCGAACAGCTGCATGGGGACGTGCTTGATCTTGCGCATGGCGCGCCAGGCGAACGTGAGCGAGGCAGACAGCGCTCCGGGCTGGGACGGGCGGGCGGCGGTGGAGACCGCCGAGCGCAGGGCCGACTCCTCGAGCGGGGTGTCGGTGTCGAGCACGGTCATGCCGCCACCTCCTCGGTGGGCTCGGCCGGATGGCCGGTCAGGGTCAGGAACACCTCGTCGAGGCTGGGCTGGCCGAGCGAGAACTCGTCGAGGGCGACGCCGGCGTGGGACAGGTCGCTCAGCGCATGGGCCACGCGGTCGGGGTCGGCCACCCGAGCGGTGAGGACGGTGGGGTCGCCCCCGTCGACGATGGGGGCGTCGAGCGCCGCGGCCAGCACCCGTGAGGCCTCCTCGCGCAGGGCGGGGTCGTGGAGGCGGACCCGCAGGCTGCCGGTGCCCACCTGCTTCTTCAGCTCGCCGCTGGTGCCCTCGGCGATGACCTTGCCCCGGTCGATGATGGCGATGCGCCCGGCCAGCTCGTCGGCCTCCTCGAGGTGCTGGGTGGTGAGCAGCACGGTGGTGCCCTCCCCCACCAGCACCCGCACGATCTCCCACACCTGGTTGCGGCTGCGGGGGTCGAGGCCGGTGGTGGGCTCGTCGAGGAAGAGGAGCTGCGGGGTGATCACGATGCTGGCGGCGATGTCGAGGCGACGGCGCATGCCGCCCGAGTACTCGCTGGTGAGGCGGTCGCCGGCCTCCGACAAGCCGAAGGCGTCGAGGAGCTCGTCGGCCCGGTCGTCGACGGCCGACTTGGTGAGCCCGAGGATGCGCCCCAGCAGCACCAGGTTCTCGCGACCGGTGAGCTCTTCGTCGACCGAGGCGAACTGACCCGTGAGGCTGACCGATCGCCGCACCGCGTCGGCCTCACGCACGACGTCGTGGCCGAGCACCCGTGCCGACCCCGAGGTGGGCTGCAGCAGGGTGGCGAGCATGCGGATGGTGGTGGTCTTGCCGGCGCCGTTGGGGCCGAGCACACCGAACACCGTGCCCTGCTCGACGGTCAGGTCGATACCGGCGACGGCGTGGGTCTCACCGAAGCTCTTGGCGAGCGCCTCGGTCTCGATGGCGGGGGGAGCGGTCATGGACATGTCGACCCCATACAAGCCCAAGACTCATCGGCGCGCCCGCTGCTTTTCCGGGCGGCAGGGTCACGTCAGCTCGGAAACTCCGCCTCGACCGCGGCTCGGATGGCGGCGAGAGCCTGGCCGCGGGTGCGCTGCTTGGCGATCTGGTGGGCGCTGCGGTCGAGCCCCGCGAGGCGCTCCGCCACCTCGCGCGCCGCTGGGAGGAGCTCGGCGGCCGGCACCACGCGCTCGACGATGCCGGCGGCGACGACGTCCTCCGGCCCGAACACCTCGGCGAGCGGGATGGCCCGGGCGAACGCCGCCGGGCTGAGGCGCTGGCGGCAGATCTCCACCGCGGCGGTGGGGATGGGCAGGCCGATCGCCACCTCGTTGGCCGTGAACTTGTAGGGGCCGTCGGCGGCGAGGCGGTAGTCGCCGGAGAGCAGGAGGAAGAGACCGCCGGCGATGGCGTGGCCGGTCGCGGCCATCACGACGGGGTGGGGGAAGCCGAGGAGGCGCTCGCAGAGCTCGAAACCCGTGCGCACCTGGTCGACGAAGGCGGCGGGGTCGCCGCTGAGCGACAGGTCGTAGCCGGCGGAGAACCGGCCTTCACGCCCGACGAGGAGCACCGCATCGCCCGCGGCCTCGGCGACGTCGAGGCCTCCGTGGATGGCGGCCTGCATGGCCGGCGAGAGGGCGTTCACCTTGCCGTCGTCGAGGGTGAGGGTGGTGACCCCGCCCTCGCTCGTGGTGCGGACCAGGTCGCTCGCTGCCTCGCTCACGCCGGCGAAGCTACCGGACGACCGGACGGCCGGCCTCCGGTCAGGCGGCCTGGCTGCCGGTGAGCTCGACCTCGATGGCGAACGTGGCGCCGCTGCAGCCTTGCGGGGCCGAGGCGTCCATGCTGACCACGTCGGCGAGCACCGCCGGGACGTCGGCGGCGCCGGCGGGGACCAGCACGTCCACCGTCGCGTCGTCGACCTGCACGGCGTCGGTCGGGCAGGCCGTCGTGTCCGGCGTGACCGCGCCACCCTCGAGGAGGGTGAACCGCACCGGATAGGGGTTCGGGTTGTCGATCCGCACGGCCAGGTCGCCGGCGGTGAACCCGGGGTAGAGGTCGGCGTCGGCGGCGCCTCCGCGGACCACGATGGTCTGCGCCGCCCCCGCGGTCACCGAGCCGCCGCCCACGGCGTCCGACGACCATTGGGCCACGGCCACGCCCGCTCCTGCGGTGAGTCCGAGCACCGCCGCTGCTGCCACTCGCTGTCGCATCCGCTGGGTCATGACCGCCTCCCTTCGCCGAGGCACGTCTGACGCTCGATCGGGGATCGGGTGTCGGTGCACCACAGGTATCGACCACCGGGGACGGTGAACGAAGCGCTGGTTGACCGAATTCCCGAAATAGGGCCCTTTGCACTAATTCGACCGGGGCTCGGACGAATCACCCCTGATCGACCCCCCATGTTGGGGAGCGGAGCACGAGCCGAGCGACGGTCGGAGGGCGAACTCCCTGGTCAGGCTCTCGCGAACCCGTCGAGTATTTCGACGAGCGCGTCGGGGGCGTCCTCCTGGATGAAGTGGTTGGCGCCGTCGATCACCTGGTGCGACTGGCCCGCCGCGCCCGGCACCAGGCGCTGGAACTTGCGGTGGGCGCCGGGCTTGTAGGAGATGGCGTCTTCGGAGCCGAACACCGTGAGGAACGGCTTGGTCCATGTCTCGAGGTACGCCCAGGTCTCGACGCACATCGGCACCCCGGGGTTGTCGGGCTGCAACGGGATGAGCAGGGGGAACTGGAGCGGGGAGGCCTGATACGAGCCGTCGGGGAAGGGCGCGTCGTACGCGGCCTGCTCCTCGGGCGACAGCGGCCGGGTCGTGCCGCCGGCGAGCAGCGAGCCCACGGGCAGCTCGTCGACGCCCTGGCTGAAGTCGAGCCACTGTTGCATGAACTCGTTGACGCCCTCGCCGACGGGGATCCCGGTGTTCGAGGCCAGCACCCGGTCGAACCGGTCACCGTGCTCGCGCAGGGCGCAGAGCCCGATGATGCCGCCCCAGTCCTGGCAGAACAGGGTGGCGCTGGTGACGTCCTCGGCCTCGAGCCACTGGCCCACCCAGTCGACGTGGGCGGCCAGGGTGTAGTCGCTTCGGGCCGTCGGCTTGTCCGAGCGGCCCATGCCCATGAGGTCGAGCGCCAGCACTCGGTGGCCCCGATCAGCGAGCCCCCGGATCATGTGGCGGTACAGGTACGACCACGACGGGTTGCCGTGCAGGAGCAGGATCGGCGCGGCGTCACGGGGGCCCTCGTCCACGAAGTGGAAGCGCAGCTCGGTGCCGTCGGCCGCGGTGACCGTCCCGTAGTGCGGGGCGAAGTCCCAGTCGGGCAGACCCTCGAAGCGCTCGTCAGGGGTGCGAAGGACGTCCACGGTCAGGCCTCCCGCTTCGGTGCGTCGTCGGCGGTCTCGATGGACTCGACCAGCCGGTCGTACGGGGCCGTCGGCGTCACCACGACGGCGAAGCCCTCCTCCGTGCCGGCGAGGTCGAGCAGCGCCTCGCCGTCGGCGCCCTCGGCCACGTGGTCGAAGCGGACCTCGTGCCACGTGCGGTCGTCACCGACGATCACGCCCTCCACCGCGAAGCGGCTGAGCGGGGTGATCCCGTCGGGCAGCCGCTCGTCGGCGGGCGCTTCGCCGGGGAAGCGTCGTACCCGCAGCACCACCGTGCCGCCGTCGGGGGTGGCCGCGAGCGGCGCCCCCTCGACCGGCAGGCACGACATCACGATGGTCGCCTCCATGCCCGCCTCCTTGTGGACGTGCTGGTCCTTGAAGTCGTCGCGCTGCTGCATGGCGAAGAACCCGGCGCGGTGCGGGTAGCGCACGATGCCGATGCGGTCCCACGTGGGGCTGCTCCCCCGCTGCTCCACGACGTCGCCGGCGAAGGCGATCATGGCGCCGATCTCCGCCAGCGGGCCGTAGGGCGTGTAGGCGTCGTCGGCCTCGCGGCCGGTGCGGCCCTGGTCCCCGTCGTCGCCGTAGTCCGCCCGCGCCTTGTACTTCATGAGGTTGACGGCCCAGAAGGGGGTGTCGTCCTCGGGAGGCAGCTGGAACCAGCGGCTGATCATCTCGAAGTTCGGGGTGCCGTAGCTCGGCCCTCGACGTTCGCTCATCGGACACCTCTCGGGATGCGGCCGGCCTCGAGGTCGGCGTTGCGGCGCTTGACGCGGTCGAGCGTGGACTGGTGGGTGAGCACCCAGAAGCGGCCGGCCTTCACCGCGTAGGCGACGTCGGCGGCGACGTCGGCCGGATCCATGGCCACGGTCTGCATCCACTGCTCGACCTGGTGGATGTCCACCGGCGGCGGGTCGCCCAGGCCGAGCTCGGCCGGCGCGTTGCGGGTGGACTCGAACACGAGGGTGTCGACCAGCTCGGGGCACAGGCAGGACACGCCGACGCCCGTGCCGTTCAGCTCGAGGGCCAGCGACTCGGACAGCCCCACGACCGCGTACTTGGTGGCGTGGTAGGCGCCGAGGAGCGGCGACGGGGTGAGACCGGCCTCGGAGGCGGTGTTGACGATGTGGCCCTCGCCCTGCTCGACGAAGTGCGGGGCGAAGGCGCTCACGCCGTACGCGACGCCGAGCAGGTTGACCTCGGTGACCCAGCGCCACAGCGCCGGGCTGGTGGACACGTTCGGCCGGGGCGAGCCCACGCCGGCGTTGTTGCACAGGAGGTGGACCGCCCCGAAGCTGGCGATGGCCTGGTCCCGCAGGGCCTCGACCTGGTCAGCGTCGGCGACGTCCATCTCGACCGCGTGCACGGCGGCGCCCGCGGCGGCGAGCTCGTCCGCCACGCCCTTCAGCTTGTCGCCCTCGATGTCGGCCATGACCACCGACATGCCCTCGGCCACGAACCGTTCGCTCATGGCCCGCCCGATGCCCGAGGCCGCTCCGGTCACCACGGCCACTCGTCCGTCCAGCTGCATCTCGTTCGTTCCCTCGTGTCGTCGGTTGGTGGGTCGTTCAGTCGGCGCGGGCCAGGGTGCAGAGGTGGCCGGTGGCGGGGTCGGCCTCGTTGGTCAGCAGCGACCGGTAGGCGGCCTCGACTGCCTCGGGGCCCTCGGCGCGCTCGAAGCGCAGCCAGCCGTCGATCCAGTCGGCGAAGGTGGACCATGCCGCACCCATGCGGGCGTCGAGCTCGTCCTGGCCCCACTCGTGGGACCGCTTGGCCAGCTGGTTCGGGGCGAAGAAGAACTCGGGCGTCGGCCCGGGCAGTCCCTCGGCCGGCGGCGCACCGGCCTGGTGGTCCCAGTGGGTGCCGCCGACGCGCATGCTGTAGGCGAGGGCGTCGCCCAGGTGGGTGTGGACCGCACGGGTGACGTCGTCGTTGCCCGCGATGTCGACGTACACGGCGGGCGCCGGATCGACCTCGGCCACCTCGTCGTACGTCACGACCCGGTCGTAGATGCCCAGGCCCTCGACGAAGGCCTGGTTGCGCTCGGAGGTGAGCCCGATCACCGTCGCCGCCTGGCGCTGGCGGGCGAGGAAGGCGATGCCGATCGACGTCTTGGCCGAGGCGCTGGAGATCCAGAGCTGCTCGGCGCTGTAGTCGTCGTTGTCGTCGAGGAAGTCGTCCACCACGAAGGCGGTGAAGAACAGGGGGTAGAGCAGGAGGTGGTGGCCCTCCCGGTCGGCCCGGTAGGAGGGGTCGGCGTCGACGAAGACGTACCGGTTGTAGGCGGCGGCCATGCCCGACCGGTGGGCGGCGAGGTCGGTGAAGCCGCGCTCGTCGAAGCGCCCCGGGGTGAAGGTGACCTCGGACGACATCGGCAGGTAGCCGAAGACGCGCCGGCCGACGGCCAGCTCGTCGCACCGGCTCTCGACGACCCGGCCGTACCCCCACACCGGGATGCGCCCCCAGGGGGTGCCGTCGGCGCCGGCCGGCGCGGGGAAGAACTCCCAGTAGCGCAGCAGGTCGCCGAAGGCCGCGTAGCTGATGTTGTTGGCCGACAGCGCGAACTGCTCGACCTCGATGCGGGCGGCGCCGTCGGCCAGGGGCGCCGGCGGCTCATCACGTACCTGCACCCGGTCCAGGTGGCTGCGATCGACCTCGAGATCCACGACGCTCCCCCAACGGCTCGGCATCACACGACGAGACAATTGACAAAGGTAGTGACAATACTTAGCCTGTGCAAGTGGAACGAGCCGCAGGCGTCGCCGTCCGCACCGTGGCGCTGACCGTGGTGCTGGCGCTCAGCGCGTGCGGCGGACAGGGGGACGACGTGAGCGATCCGGGGACCGAGGCAGCGGCGGCCGGTGGGCCGTCCACGACCGCCAGCCCGGCGACCAGCGCCCCGTCGCTGACCGCCGACGACATCCCCGTCGCCCACACTCCGGAGGGCGGGTGGCACGGGACCATGCCCGCGCCCGTCCTCGCCGGCTGCACCCAGCCGCTCGTCGACGGGGCCCCCGAGCTGGGTGGCCTCTGGCAGATCGTCGAGGTCGAGTCCGGCGGCGCGGTCGTCCCCGACCACCGGGCCCTCGGCAAGGTGCAGCGCATCGAGCAGTGCGGCGACCGCCTCGTCGTCACCGCCGGCGGGATCATCCACGACATGCGGGTGGACGGCACCGAGGAGAACGGCGTCCACGACGTCGCCGAGATGGACTACGCCACGCCCATCACGGTGGTGGCCACCTACGAGGACGGCGTCCACGTGCTGCGCCCGGTGGGCCTGCCCGTGGAGGTGCGCCGGCGCCGCGACGGCGACCAGCTGGTGTGGGACTACCTCGGCTTCACCGCCCGGCTCGACAAGATCGGCGACGCCGACGCCGACCCGGGTGCCACCATCGACGAGCTCGAAGCGACCGCCCCGGAGGCGAACTGACATGACCGACGCGACCGCCGCCACGACCGCCGCCCCTCCCGCCGACCTGCTGCTCGACAGCCTCCGCCGGCGCATGGCCACCATGCACGGCCTCTACTACCAGGCCGTCGGCTCGATGGGCCTCGAGCACGTCAACCACTTCGAGCGCGAGGGCGTGCTGCCCATCGCGTTCTCGCTGTTCCACTACACGAACATGGAGGACTCCACCTTCATGGTCATCACCGGCGAGATGCCGGTCTGGAACGAGGAGTGGTACGAGCGGGTCAAGCCCACCATCAACGACCACGGCAAGCACCGCACGGTCGAGGAGATGGTCCACCAGCGCCTGGGTGACTGGGAGGCGTTCAAGGAGTACCAGCGCACCGTGTTCGACCGCACCGAGGCGCACCTCGCCGCCATCGACCCCGCCGACCTCACCCGGGTGCTGATCGCCCCGCCGTACCCACCGCAGGTGGCCAGCACCTACAGCGCCCGCTGCGCCGGCCCGCAGGGCATCACCGTGCTCGACGGCTTCGAGTGCTGGCACTACCAGCACGGCCTGCGCCACATGGGCGAGATCGAGCTGGCCCGGGGCCTCGTCGGCCTCGGCGGGATGACGTCGTAGCTCGCCCCATGGCTGGCGTCGACGTCGTGCGCACCCCCGACGAGCGCTTCGCCGGTATCGGCTGGGAGTGGTCGCCCCGGTACTTCGAGCACCCCGACGGCCTGCGCCAGCACTACGTGGACGAGCGGCCCGCCGGCATCGCCGCCGGGGAGGAGCGGGGCACGTTCCTGCTGCTGCACGGCGAGCCCAGCTGGGCCTACCTCTACAAGGACTGGATCGGGCCCCTGGTGGCCGACGGCTACCGGGTGGTCGCCCCCGACCACCTCGGCTTCGGCCGCTCGGACAAGCCC